>CAYWJZ010000006.1:13410-23312 GCA_964458635.1 uncultured Atribacterota bacterium | reverse complement strand
TATTAAAGAAAAATATTTGCTATCTTATTTGCAAAGACCATTATTTTCTATTTTATTATGCTACATTGCCGGAATTATACTGCAAAACAATTTAAGATATTTTGACTTTCGTTGGATCTTTTTATTTTGCAGTATTATTTTAATATCCAGCCTGCTAATCTTCAAAATGCAACGATATGTAAACCGATACGTAATTACAATTTTTCTCCTATTATTCTTTTTGCTCATCGGTATGTTAAATACATCTTATCATCTATATCCCCAGGGAGACAATCATATTTATAATTTTTTTGAGAAAGAGGGAGTTATCCTGGGTACAGTGTGTCAGGCTGAAATAACAGGAGAAAATAATTACCAGGAAATCCAGCTAAATTCACATTCCTTTCAATATTATGATGAGCATTTTAAAACCAATGGACTGGTGCTGTTAAGATTATATAGTGATAATCCGATTCTTCAATATGGAGATGTAATAAAAGCAAGAGTTACTTTAAAAAAACCCGGCCTTCCCGGAAATTTCGGTGAATTTAATTATCGTGAATATCTGGCAAGAAAAAAGATTTTTTTAACTGCTGATATTATAAACAATCAGATAAGTATTGTAGGACACG
Organism: uncultured Atribacterota bacterium; assembly: GCA_964458635.1. Classification (GTDB taxonomy): domain Bacteria; phylum Atribacterota; class Phoenicimicrobiia; order Phoenicimicrobiales; family Stramentimicrobiaceae; genus CAYWJZ01. The sequence goes on along the minus strand of CAYWJZ010000006.1, from coordinate 22,701 downwards.
ATGAAAAAGTAACTGTTTTTTCCTTTATCCAGAGTATAAAATCTAAAATAACTCAAAAAATAGAGCAAATATATCAATTTCCAGCCCGGGAACTCATTAAAGCAATAGTAATAGGCAATAGAAGAGGGATACCACAGGAATGGATACGGTTTTTTCAGGATGCAGGCATAATGCATATTCTAGCTATTTCTGGTTTGCATGTTGGTATTCTGGCAATGGTTTTATTTTATACCTTTAACTTAATCCCTCATAATTTAATGAAAAATAATATAAAATATCTGGCTATTATTCTTATTTTAATCGGATATGCTGCCATGACCGGTTTTCGTCCTTCAGTAAGCAGGGCAACTTTAATGTTTGCAATAGTGTTAGGTGGCAGATATTTTAACAGGCCTTACCATCTTTATAACAGTCTATCTTTGGCAGCTCTGTTTATATTGCTATGGCAACCATTGTATCTTTTTGAGGCGGGATTTTTACTTTCTTTTGTAGTGACCTTTTTTATTATCTATCTTACCCCTATACTGGAGGATAAATTTAGTTTTCTGCCATCTATTATATCTAAACCTTTATCGATCTCTTGTTCTGCCTGGCTGGGAATAATTCCCTTATCTGCATATTTTTTTTATAAGATATCTATTATAGCAATCTTAGCAAATATGTTAATTATTCCCTTGATCGGGATTATCCTCGTATTAGCATTAGTTACAATTCTTTTATCATTTTTATACCTGCCATTAGCTTCACTATCAGCTATGCTAAACCAGGCAATAATTTCAGTCCTGGCTTTTCTCAGCCAGCTATTGTCTTCATTTCCTTTTGCCTATCAGTATGTTGCACAACCTGAATTATATACAATAATACTCTATTACTTGATTATTTTTATCTCTTTTCACAATTTGCATTTTTGGCTACATTACAATTTATGGGAGAAAAAAAAGAAATTTTGGATTATAAGTACTTTAATTTTTCTTTTTGTATTTATGCAGGCATTTTCTTTTCCTAAATTTTTAGAGGTTCATTTTATTAATGTAGGACAAGGGGATTGTATTTTCATAAAAACCCCACAAAGGAAAAATATTCTCATTGACGGTGGCGGAACTCCTTACAATGATTATGATGTTGGTTCCAATACGTTGATACCTTACCTGAGGCGAGAAGGAATTAGCCAAATTGATATAATGTTCCTGACACATCCGGATCTGGATCACCTGGAAGGGCTAATACCTGTTTTGGATGAAATGAAAGTAAAATTAATTATCGATAGTGGCATTACCTGCAATGATGAAACATATAGGAATTTTATTTCTTTAGTCCGGGGAAATGAAGATATTGATTATTATAAGGCAAAAAAAGGGGATGTTATAAGCTTGAACGATGACATTGATTTTTTTGTTCTCAACTCTTCTGGTAACCTAAATTATGACTATCTAACAGATTTTAATAATCAATCTATTGTGTTAAAATTACGTTACAAAAAAACTAATTTCTTGTTTACGGGTGATATTGAAAAAGCAACTGAGATAAATCTATTGTCCTGGAATGATTACTTAAAAAGTGATATATTAAAGGTTGCGCATCACGGTAGTAACAGCTCTACTAGTAGATTGTTTGTAGAAAAGGTTCAGCCTGAAATTGCTGTAATTTCAGTGGGCCCTAACTTTTATGGACATCCGCATCAAGAAGTTATAAGAAGATTAGAAGATAGATGCCAAATGCTTTTTCGAACAGATATAAATGGAACTATATTAATTGAAAGTAATGGAAATCAATACTCTATAAAAACTTTAAGGTGAATAAGATATATGCCAACAAAATACCCAATAATAGATTTTTTCCAGTTAGCAAGGGAGATAGCTGGCAATAAAGAACTTAAACCTATTTATCTGATATATGGTAATGAAAGTTATCTACAAAATATGATTCTTGATGAATTTAAAAATCGTTTTAAGAAAGAAAATCTCAGCGTGAATTATGAAACATTTTATGGAGAAAATATTAATTTTAGCCATTTGGCTAATTCTGTCAGAATGTTGCCTCTGGGTGCTGGTAAACAGTGTATTATTATAAAGCAAATAGAAAAATTAAAAGCTCCTTTGATTAAAAAATTAAACTATCTTATTGATAACCTTTCTTTGAAAGACGATAAAATAATTATTCTGTTATTTTATCTTCAAAAAAAAATGCCCTCCAACATCTCTTTAGATAAAATCAAACAACTAGGAGTTGTTGCTTGTTTTCAAAAACCAAAATCATTTCAAGTGCGTGAGTGGATAAAACTGAAATGCAGCGAAAATCAAAAATATATGTCACCGGAAGCAGTGTATTATTTACAGAGTTTAACCGATAATGAAATGGGGCAGATTAATAATGAAATAGAAAAATTATTTTGCTATTTCGATAGTGTCTCTTCTAAGATAGAAAAGAAAGATATCGTTAACATTTTTTATGGATCAGCAGCTGCAAACATCTTTGATTTCGTAGATGCAATTGGTGAAAAAGAAACTGAATCAGCTTTAGGACTGTTAAAAAATTTAGCTAGCAGTGAATACCATGAATTATCATTATTGGCCATGGTAAACCGTCAGGTAAAATTGCTTTTACAGTCCAAGAGATATATAAATAATCCAGGAAAATTAAAGGGAGAATTAAATCTCCCTCAGTTTGTGGTAAATAAACTAATTAAACAATCTCAAAAATATCATGTAGAAGAATTAAAAAGCGCTTTTGGCTATTTGCTTGATGCCGAAATAAAATTAAAAACAGGATACTTTGATCCTGTTATAGTACTGGAACAGCTGGTGATAAAAATAACAAACTAAATGTGTTTTTATTTTTTTTCTACGTCAGTCTGAGAATTTTGAGTTTGCTTCTTTTTACTAAGATGTAGAAGTTTTTTTGATAACAAAGACTTCTTTCGGGAAACGGTATTTTTTTCCAGAATTCCTTTTTGAGCAGCTTTGTCCAAAATAGATACACATTGATGATAATACTGATTGGCATCTTCCAAATTTTCGTTTACAAGAGAATTTTCATATTTTTTAATTAAAGTTCTAACTTTTGATTTATAAGTAGAATTCCTTTGGTGTTGTTTTTCTGATATTTTAACTCTTTTGATAGCTGATTTAATAATAGGCATGTTTAGATGTCCTTTCTGAAATTATTTTTTGCTGGTAAATTTTAACATCTTTTAAAATTAAAATCAAGCAGTTATAAATTGTATATTACATTCACTGTTTAGGGAGAATTACAAAATGTCACATAGTAATTTTAGAGTTGCCAAATACACCGGGATTGTAATGATTGCAACCCTTTTATGTCGATTATTGGGCTTAGGCAGGGAAATTGTTATATCAAATCAATTTGGTGCAGGGCTGGAAACAGATGCTTTTTTTGTAGCATTTATGATTCCCAATTTACTAAGAAGTTTTCTGGGAGAGGGGGCCTTGAATACGACATTTATACCTGTATTTTCCGATTATTTGACAAATCATGATCAAAAAAAAGCCGATACATTTGCCAGCAATGTTCTTAACATATTAATTATTACCCTTATTGTCATAATTTTTTTGGGAATCTGGGGAGCGCCATTAATTGTCAATATTCTTGCTAGCGGATTCAGGCTTGAACCAGCAAAGTATCTATTGACCATTCGCTTAACTAAAATCATGTTTCCCTACATAGGTTTTGCTGCTATGGCGGCTTTATTTATGGGTATTCTGAATTCCTATAAAGAATTTTTTATACCTTCATTTGCACCAGCTATGTTGAATATTGGAATTATATCTTTTGCCTTACTCTATACAGCAGAAATGGGTATCTACAGCTTGGCAATCGGTGTTATTATCGGCGGATTGGTACAGGCTATCATTCATATTCCGTCACTATTTAAAAGGCATTTTCATTATAAACTAATATTAAACTTTCGTGATCCGGGGATTATAGTCCTTTTTCGCCTCTTTTTACCAGCCATGTTTGGTCTGGCAATTGACAAAATAAATTTTGTCGTTGATCGGATTATTGCTTCTTATCTGACTCATGGAAGTATTTCTGCATTATATTATGCTAACAGACTAATGCAATTTCCTCTGGGTGTATTTGGTATTGCCCTTTCTATTGCTATTCTGCCAACTCTTTCCAAACATGTTGCCCAAAAACAGCATGACAGATTAAGGAATAGTTTTTCTTTCGGAATTAAAATACTATCTTTATTTATCCTGCCCTCTACGGTTGGCTTGATTGTATTAAGTCATCCCATTATAAAATTATTTTATGAGCATGGTTTATTCGGTTCCCAGGATACCAATATGACTGAAATCGCATTGGTCTGCTACACCATAGGTTTGTTTGCTATTGCTACATTAAGATTGATTATAAGTACTTTTTATGCTTTGAAAGATACCAGGACTCCGCTTAAAATAGGTTTTTATATTGTTATCTTTAATATTATTTTGGATCTTTTGCTGGTACGGTATTTGGCTCATGCCGGAATTGCGCTGGCAACCTCTATTGCGGCAATCCTGCATTTTATCATTTTAGGTATTTTCTTGAATAAAAAAATAAGAGGTGTATTCTCTAAAGACTTATTGGAATTCTTTTGGAAAACGTTAGTTGCCTCTATTTTTATGGGTATTGTTTGTTGGGCTGTTTCACAATATTTTAATTCCATGTTTGACTTGAATGTTAAAATAATACAAGTTATTCAGGTCCTGGTATCCATTACATTAGGCTTAATTACTTACTACATTAGTGGTATAATGTTAGGGATAACAATATTTCGAAACTCCGGAAAACTAATAAACAAATTAATTAAAGGAAAATTCAGTGAAGAAGATGAATATCATTAGAACAGAAGATATGCGAAATTTTTCTATTATTGCCCATATTGATCATGGCAAATCAACAATTGCTGACCGAATCCTGGAGCTTACAGAAACGATTAGTCAGAGAGAAAGAAGAGATCAAGTCCTTGATGATATGGATTTAGAAAGAGAAAAAGGTATTACTATTAAATCAAAAGCAGTTCGTCTGCTATATAAAGCTAACAGTGCTAATCGTTACATTTTCAACCTCATAGATACACCGGGTCATGTAGATTTTTCCTATGAAGTTTCCCGGAGTCTAGCTGCCTGTGAGGGGGCGATATTGGTAGTTGATGCCGTTCAGGGTGTGCAAGCCCAAACAATCGCCAATGTGCAAATGGCCTTGGATAATAACCTGATCGTCATCCCAGTAATTAACAAGATTGATCTCCCTACTGCTAACCCGGAAAGAGTAAAAGAAGAAATAAGAAAAATAAAGGGATTAGAAAAAGCCCCCATATTTTTAGCCAGTGCCAAGGAAGGAACAGGTATCAGAGAGATATTGGATGCTATCGTAAAATATATTCCTCACCCCCGCGGTAGCGAAAAAGAGCCCTTGCAGGCATTAATATTTGATTCAGTTTATAATTCTTACCAGGGTTCAATTGTTTATTTACGTATTGTTAATGGGACCATTAAAGCAGGCATGAAAATTAAGACAATGTCCAATAACAGGACATATGAAGTGAGTGAAATAGGAATATTTAGCCCAAAAAGAAAAAAGATAGATCAACTTTCAGTAGGGGAGGTTGGATATTTAACTGCCAGTTTCAAGGATATTAACCTGACTAAAGTCGGTGATACCATTACCGATGCTGAAAATCCTGCAGCACAACGTTTACCGGGTTATAAAAAAATATCTCCGGTTGTTTTCTGCAGTCTTTATCCTGTGGATAATGATGATTATCATAACCTGAAATATGCACTTGATAAACTAAGTTTAAATGATTCAGCAATAAGTTATATGGCTGAAAATTCTCCTGCCTTAGGATTTGGCTTTCGCTGTGGATTTTTGGGATTGTTACACATGGAAATTATCCAGGAACGACTAGAGAGAGAATATCAAATTCAATTGATTACTACCACTCCCAGTGTATTGTATAGAGTTCATTTAAAAAACAAGGAAATTATAGATATTAATAACCCCTCATCATTGCCTGAAAGTAATGCCATTGATTTTATTGAAGAGCCATATATTGAATTAACCGTTGTAGTTCCAAGCCAATACCTGGGTGGTATTATGGAATTAATACAGGAAAGAAGAGGAATATTTAAAAATTTAGAATACCTCGATCAAGACAGGGCTCGCCTGGTTTATCATTTGCCTCTCAATGAAATCATGTTTGATTTTTACGATCGGATTAAATCAATCAGCAAAGGTTATGCTACCATGGATTATCAAATTATTGATTACCAAAAATCACCTTTAATCAAAGTGGACCTTATGATTAACGAAGAGGTAATTGATAATCTTTCTTTTATCTGCCATAGAGATAAAGCATATGAGAAGGCTCGCAGATTGGTGGATAATCTAAAAAAAGTTATTCCTCGACAAATGTTTGATGTTCCAATTCAGGCTAGAATAAATCAAAAAATCATTGCCCGGTCGACAGTAAAAGCATTGAAAAAAAATGTCCTGGCAAAATGCTATGGTGGTGATATCACCAGAAAAAGAAAATTATTGGAAAAACAGAAAGTCGGGAAGAAAAGAATGAAAAGAGTAGGAAAAGTGGAAATACCGCAAGAAGCTTTCATGAGTGTTTTAAAAATAGATTAATAGTTATGAATTTAATTAATACAGGTTTATATATTCATATACCATATTGTTGGAGCAAATGCCCTTATTGTGACTTTTATTCTGTAGTTGCCAACAATGAATTAAAGAAAAAAAAATATCTCAGTGCTTTAAAAAATGAAATTTATCTTTACAGTCAAAAAATAACCGCGGCAAAAATTCAATCTATCTATCTAGGGGGCGGTACACCTACTGTCTTGGAGGGTGAACAGATTGTTGAAATCTTAGATTTATGCATAAAACTTTTTAAAATTGAGAAAGGTATTGAGATAACTATTGAATGTAATCCTGCAACCCTTAATTGGGAAAAGGCTAATATCCTACTATCTGCGGGCGTGAATCGACTTAGTCTAGGCGCCCAATCATTAAGTAATAAATTACTCAAAAAAATAGGTCGAATTCACAATAAAAGAGAAATTATTAATAGCTATAATATCGCCAGAATTGCGGGATTCAAAAATATTAATCTTGATGTGATGTTTGGCTTGCCAGGCCAAACTTTAAAACAACTCAAGGGAACCTTACAGGAAATTATAGAGCTTTATCCCGAGCACATCTCATTGTACGCTTTGTCTGTTGAACAAGGGACTCCCTTTGAGGCTATTATTAGAAATGGTTTTTTAAAAATACCTCAAGATGATCTGGTCTATGAAATGTATCAAAAAGCTATTGATTTACTAGTCGAATCTGGTTATGAGCATTATGAAATATCTAATTTTGCTTTATCAGGCAAGAGAAGCTTGCATAATCAAATTTATTGGAAGAATCATCCTTATTTGGGATTAGGTGCATCTTCGTCTTCCTATATCCAGGGTAGACGATTTAAAAATTTTAGTGATGTGCATAAATATACCTGCCTGCTCGAGCATGATATTCTTCCGATCGAATCAAAGGAAATATTACCCTTAAAAGAAAAGATGGCAGAAACAGTAATATTGCAACTAAGAATGATGGAAGGACTAAACAAGCATGATTTTATAACAAGATTCAATAAACCAATTGAAACTGTTTTCCCCAAACAGCTGAAATATTTACAAAAACAGGAATTGTTAAAGTCTAACACAACACATTATTTTTTAACAAAAAAAGGAATTTTTCTCGCAAATAATGTATTTGTTGAATTTTTAGATTAAATATTATTCTATCAAACACTAAATATTACGGACAAATATTTTTTAATTACAAAACTTTTCGAAGACTTGACAAATATTCAGGTGAGTGTTATGTTAATAAAGTAATTAGCACTCTCATCAATAGAGTGCTAATTTGAGGTGATTACTTTGGTAATAAATGATAGAATGAAAGCCATTTTAAATGCTGTAGTACATAGGTATATTACAACGGCAGAACCCATAAGTTCCGAGATGATTGTAAAGAATTATGGATTACAGGTTAGCTCAGCTACTGTACGTCATGATATGCTGGTTCTTGAAAAATTAGGTTTTTTAAAAAAACCACATACTTCTGCCGGTCGTGTCCCTACAGATAAGGGATACAGGTTTTTTGTTGATCGCCTGATGGCAAAAAAAATTGTTAATCTCAGCAAGGATGAAAGAAATGAGATTGTCGAACATTATACAATAAAAAGAGATTTTAGTGAGATGATGAGAATTACCTCAAAATTAATCTCTAAATTGACTAATAATCTGGGAGTTGTTTTGGCGCCCAACTTAGTTAGTGATACTTTAAAAGATATTCGCTTTATTTCCTTGGATAACAAACGAATACTGGTAACCTTGATTACCAATAGCGGATTATTCTTTCAAAAAATTATGAAGGCAAACTGTGAAATATCTGAGGAAAACCTGGAGGCAATCGCCAGAATAATTAAAAAAGAGTTTTATGGTAAAAGTCTGGAAATTGTTAACGCAGCAATGCTGGAACAGATTTACGAATATTATTTTAAATATAGAACACTGGAATCAATCTGGAATGTTATTGAGAATTGCTTTAATTTTCAAAATGACGAAACCAAGATATTTCTGGGAAATCGGGGCTATATACTCCGACAACCAGAATTTAATAAGGAAATAGATAAACTAAATTACCTCTTTGATTTTTTAGAAGAGGAAAAGAATCTTGTTGAAATTATTAAAAAATCGCTGATAAATAAAGAATTTGATGTTGTTATTGGAAGCGAACTAGAGCAGGAAGTTATGCAGGATTGCAGTGTGATTACCAGACAATATTTTATTAAGGGGAAACCAATGGGGGCAATTAGTGTTGTGGGTCCGACCCGAATGAATTATCCCAGGGCATTATCAATACTGGATTTTATTGCTAACCGTTTAAGTGAAATATTGTCTGAATAAAAGAAGCAATAATATTAAATTGTCCATATTTAGCAGATTATGATGGGGAATTAATTGTTGCAATATTTAATGAAAGATACTGGTCTATATATGGAGGTTGAAAATGGTCAGCTACCAGAAAGAAGAAAATGGAAGCAAGAAAGTAAATGATGATTGGAATGAAAAATATAAAAAAAATAAAAAAAATAAAAAAATTGAGGAATCCAATTCTAAGAAGAAAGAATTAGAAAAAAAAGAAAAAGAAATAGAAAAAGATAAAAAAAAATTCAAAGAAATGAAAGAAAACGAAAAAGGTTACAAAGCACAAATAATGAGAATGCAA
>CAYWJZ010000006.1:7077-13400 GCA_964458635.1 uncultured Atribacterota bacterium | reverse complement strand
TTAATGAACGCTACTGGCCGATATATGGGGGTTGAAAATGGTTAGCTACCAGAAAGCAGCAAATGAAAGCAAGAAAGTATATGATGACTGGCATGAAAAATATAAAAAAATGAACAAACATGAATTGTTCGAAAATTATTTTCAAAATTAAAAGAAAAAGATAAAAAAGAAAAAGAATTAGAAAAAGTTAAAAAAGAATTCAATGATATGAAAGAAAACGAAAAAGATTACAAAGCTCAATTAATGAGAATGCAAGCAGATTTTGAAAATTACAAAAAGAGAGAAGAGAAGAAAAAAAAGGAATTCATGGAATATGCCAAACAGGATTTAATTTGTCAGCTACTGTCTGTAATTGATAATTTAGAAAGAGCTGCTTCTTATACACAAAACAAGGAACATCAACCGGAAACGATCGAAGAAGGAATTAAGGGTACCTTAAAAGAGTTCCGTAGCATTTTGGAGAAAGAAGGCTTAAAGCCGGTTAAGGCAGTTGGAGAAAAATTTGATCCTCATTGCCATGAAGCAATTATGCAGGTGGAATCAGAACAATACCCGGAAGATACAGTAATGGAAGAAATATCAAAAGGGTATTATCTAAAATCAAAAATTATCAGACCATCTCTGGTAAAGGTCTCTAAAGGAGAACCAGAGAAAAAACCAGAGAAAGAGAAAAAAGACTCTGAAACTTAAAATAATAATGCGATATAAGGAGGAAATATATTATGGCTAGAGCAATTGGTATTGATTTGGGAACTACAAATTCAGTAGTATCCGTGATGGAAGGCGGTAAGCCTATTGTCATAGAAAACAAAGAGGGTAGCAGAACAACACCATCAATGGTTGCTTTCAGCAAAAAAGGAGAGCGACTGGTTGGATTACTTGCTAAAAGACAGGCGGTAACCAATTCCAAAAATACTATTTATTCGGTTAAACGTTTTATTGGTAGACGTTATAACGATTCGGAAGTACAAGAGATCAAAAAAGTACTTTCTTATGATATCGTTGAAGGTGAACATACTGATGTTATGATTAAAGTCAAGGATAAGCAGTATAGTCCTCAGGAAATTTCTGCTATGATTTTACAAAAATTAAAACAATCTGCAGAAGATCACCTGGGAGAAGAAGTAAAAGACGCTGTTATTACTGTTCCCGCTTATTTTAATGATAACCAGCGGGAAGCAACAAAAGCAGCCGGTCGTATTGCCGGTTTAAATGTACTGAGAATTATTAATGAACCGACAGCTGCTTCTCTGGCTTATGGTTTGGATAAAAAGAAAAGTGAAAAAATTGCCGTTTTTGACCTGGGAGGTGGCACATTTGATATATCAATTCTTGATATAGGTGAAGGTATATTTGAAGTGAAGTCCACCAGTGGCGATACATTTCTGGGTGGTGATGATTTTGACCAGCGTGTTATTAACTGGCTTATTGATAGTTTTAAAAAAGACCAGGGTATCGATCTAGGTAAAGATCAAATGGCTTTACAGAGATTGAAAGAGGCTGCCGAAAAAGCAAAATGTGAATTATCTTCCTCGATGGAAACTGATATTAATTTACCTTTTATTACCGCAGATGCAAGTGGTCCAAAACATTTAAATTATACTTTAACCAGATCAAAACTGGAACAATTAACTGAAGATCTTTTGAATAGAACTATTGAGCCATGCAAAAAGGCATTATCAGATGCCAAGTTAACTGCTGATGACATTAATGAGGTAATTTTAGTAGGTGGCCAGACCAGAATGCCGAAGGTTCATGAAATTGTGAAGAAAATTTTCGGTAAGGATCCCCATAAAGGAGTAAACCCAGATGAAGTGGTAGCTATGGGTGCAGCCATACAAGCCGGAAAATTAAAGGGAGAAGTTAAAGATGTACAATTGCTAGATGTAACACCCCTTTCTTTGGGTATTGAAACATTAGGCGGTGTATTTACAAAATTGATTGAAAAAAACACTACCATACCAGCATCGCGAAAACAAATATTTTCAACTGCAACTGATAACCAGACAGCAGTGGATATTAATGTGCTTCAGGGCGAACGAGAAATGGCAAAAGACAATACCAGCTTGGGAAGATTTCAGCTAGTAGGAATACCACCTGCACCAAGAGGTGTTCCGCAAATTGAAGTCTCCTTTGACATTGATGCTAATGGTATACTAAATGTTAAAGCACAGGACAAAGGAACAGGAAAAGAACAGAAAATTACTATCAAACATTCCAGCGGCCTAACTGAAGAAGAAATTCAACAAAAAATAAAAGAAGCAGAGCAGCATGCCGAAGAGGACCGCAAACAAAAAGAAAAAGTAGAATTACACAACCAGGCTGACAATCTTATCTATTCCACAGAAAAAACAGTGAAAGATTCCGGAGATAAGATCAGTGATAGCTTGAAAAATGAAATAAATAATAATATAAGCGAGCTAAGAAAAGCGATGCAGGATAATGATATAGATCAGATGAAATCAGGCATTGAAAAGTTAACCAATTCATCTCATAAATTAGCTGAAGAAGTTTATAAACAATCCTCCAGTCAGGAACAGCAACAGACTCAGGCTGGAAGCGGAGGTGCTTCTTCGGATACCCAGTCAGAGGAGTCACAGGATACTGAAAAAGAAGAGAAGGTCTTTGACGCAGAATACCAGGAAGAAAATCAGGAAAATAACAAAAAGGATAATCAATCAATAATATCTAATACTATAGTAATATAATTTTTGATATAATCTAATCATAGCTGAATTTCCCGAGTAGTAACAGTAATTTAATATTTCTCGGGAAATTCAGCAAATAAAAAATTACTTTTAATTTTAGAAGAGGTTCGTGTTTTGGCAAATAAAGATTATTACCAGATCCTGGGTGTTAGCAAAGATGCTAACCAGGAAGATATAAAAAAAGCATATCGTAAATTGGCATTAAAGTACCATCCTGATGCTAATCCTAATAACAAAGAAGAGGCAGAAAAAAAATTCAAAGAAATCGGGGAAGCCTATGCTGTCTTAAGTGACCCGGACAAGAGAGCTAAATATGACCAATTTGGTTCAGCTGATGCTGCCGATAGTGGTGCCGGGTTTGACTTTAGAAACTTCCATGGAGAAGGCATGAATGATTTTGGCAGCTTTAGTGATATTTTTGAATCTTTTTTTGGTGGCGGTGGAGGTTCAAGAAGAACCTATCGTAGAGAAAGATCCAGAAGAGGAGCGAATTTAAGATATAACCTTCAAATTAGTCTGAAAGAAGCAGCTTTTGGTTCCGAAAAAAGGATAGAGGTACCGGTATGGCAAACCTGTAGCCATTGCCAGGGAATTGGGGCAGAGCCAGGAACATCAAAAAAAACCTGCCCTGAATGTAATGGTGCTGGTGAAATAAGAATGACACAAAACACATTTTTTGGACAGTCTATCAATATTCAGACTTGCCCTAGATGTAAAGGGGTTGGCCAAATCATTGAAACGCCCTGCAAAATATGTCAAGGAAGTGGAAAGGTTAAGAAAAGAAAAAAGATAAATGTGAAAATATTGGCAGGGGTTGAAAGCGGACATAGACTTAGACTGTCCGGTATGGGGGAACCCGGAGAAAATGGTGGCCCTTCCGGTGATCTGTTTATTGTTCTTAATGTCAAAGAAGATCCTGTGTTTAAAAGAAGTGGCACAGATATTTACTATAGTCATAAAATAAGTTTGCCCAAGGCAATTTTGGGTGGAGAAACGACTGTTCCAACCCTGGAAGGTAATGTCAAAATGAGAATACCGGCAGGCACACAAAATGGGACTACCTTTAGATTGCGTGGCAAAGGTGCCTATAAACTGGGTACAAAAAATAGAGGCGATGAGCACGTTAAAATTATCGTGGAAATCCCCAAAAATTTAAATCAAAAAGCCAAAAACTTAATCTATGACTTAGCACATGAAATAGGTGAAGATGTTGATAAAATTGGAGAAAAGAAATTCTTTGATAAAATAAAAGATACTTTTACAAAGAAGTAAATCTGGTGGGAAAAATTGATTCAAAAAGTTGCCTTTAAGACTTTGGGTTGTAAAGTAAATCAATATGAATCAGAAAGTCTTAAACAGGCTTTTATGCAAAATAATTTCCAGGTTACTGAATTTAAAGAAAAAGCCGATATTTATATTATCAATACTTGTGCTGTAACCAGTGAAGCAGAACGAAAATCCAGACAAATGATAAGAAAAGTTTTTAGAATGAATCCTTTCGCCACCATTATTGTCACCGGCTGTGGGGTTCAATCTAATCTTTATGATATCAAAAAATGTATTGATAATGGGTACATTATTAGCAATTACTACAAGGAAAAAATATTTTCAATAATCCAAGATTCCAAGGTTAAAACCAGTACAGAAGAAAAAACTGTCTACTTTCAGCCTGCCAATCTAATTAACAAATATAATGAGACCCCCTTCCCTGGTGCAGGTACTCGAATACGGGGCTTTGTTAAAATACAGGATGGGTGCAATCAATTTTGTAGCTACTGCGTAATACCGTACTTGCGGGGAAGGTCAAGAAGCCGATCATCCGGGGAAATTATTTCAGAAATAGATACTTTGATTTCCAATGGTTATAAAGAAGTAGTACTTTTGGGAATTAATTTGGGAAGTTATGGTAGTGATCTTGAAGATGAAAATATTAATCTTGCAAAATTAATAAAAACTATTAATGGAATTCGGGGAATTGAAAGAATAAGGTTAAGTTCAGTAGAATTACAATGGGTTACGGAAGAATTGATTGATAGTTTTAATTTTTCGCAAAAACTATGTCATCACTTACATATCCCTTTACAAAGCGGTGATAATAATATGCTTTCTTTAATGTGCAGAAAATATACTTCTGATCAATTCGAAACGGTTGTTCACCATATAAGAAATAAAGTACCTGATATAGCCATCACTACTGATGTTATTGTCGGATTCCCCGGTGAAAATGAACTTTCATATGAAAGAACTTACAATTTTATTAAAAAGATTGCATTTGCCAAAGTCCATGTATTTCCATACTCGGATAGACCTTTTAATCTGGCAACATTTTCCCCAAGTAAAGTTAAATCAAGTATCAAAAAACAAAGAAGCCAGAAACTTATTACCGTATCACAAGAACTTCAAGATGATTTTTATAAAAAAAATATTGGTAAAAATAAAAATATTTTAATTGAATATCAGAAACAAAATAATAATTATCGGTTTGCCCATGGACTTACTGATAATTATATTAAAGTTCAGGTCAATATTGTTAATCCCCGGGTAAAGAAAGGGCAGATAATAAAAACAAAGCTAAAAGGACTAAAAAAAGGCTATGTACTAGGAAAGCATATTTAACTTTGATATTTTGTTGTTCTATGCTATAATATAATAAATTTCAAAATTTTCGGCAAAGAGTGGTTTATGAACCACTCTTTTGTTTTGTAATTTTAAATATCAGATAAATATCCTGTTTTTCATTCCCAACAAGAAATGGGAGGGGTAAAAAGGTAATCATGAATATTGACTTAGTTAAAATATTAGACGAAATTGAAAAAGAAAAAGGAATCTCTAAAGAAGTACTAGTTGATGCTATTGAAATATCTTTAGTATCTGCCTATAAAAAAAACTTTGCACAGGGTAAAAATAATGTTGAAATAAGCTTTAATAAAGATAGTGGTAAAGTCCAGGTTTTTACCAAAAAGACTATTGTTGATATTGTTAGGAAACCTTCTATGGAGATCGATATTGAACAAGCTCGCAAGTTAGGGTACAGTAAAGCCAAAAATGGTGACGAAATAAGCATTGAAGTAACGCCTAAGGAATTCGGTCGAATTGCTACCCAAACTGCTAAGCAGGTGATAGTACAAAAAATCAGGGAAGCGGAAAGAAAAGCAATTTATGACCGATATATTGATAAAGTCAGAGATATTGTTACGGGAATTATTCAGCGTCAAGAACATTATAATATTATTGTTGATTTAGGAAAAGCAGAGGCAGTTTTACCTCCTAATGAACAGGTGAGAAATGAGCAATATAATAAGGGTAAGAGAATGAAATTCTATGTAGTAGAGGTAAAAAAAACATCCAAAGGGCCTCGAATCGTTCTCTCTAGGACACATCCTGATTTATTAAAGCGTTTATTTGAACTTGAAGTCCCGGAAATACATGAAGGCCTGGTTGAAATAAAAAGTATTGCCAGAGAACCTGGGAAGCGATCAAAAATTGCTGTTGACAGTAGAGAAGGTATGGTCGATTCAATTGGTTCTTGTATTGGTGATCGTGGCTCGAGAATCAAATCAATCATGACTGAACTTCAAGAAGAGAAGATTGATATCATAAAATGGAATGAGGATA
>CAYWJZ010000006.1:0-6977 GCA_964458635.1 uncultured Atribacterota bacterium | reverse complement strand
TAAAAAAAATACCCTATCGGACTTGTGTAGGGTGTCTGGAAAGAAAACCAAAAAGAGAGCTGTTAAGAATAATAAGAACACCTCAAGCTGAAATTGAAATTGACATAACCGGCAAGAAATCAGGACGAGGTGCTTACTTGTGTTATAATTTGGCATGTTTTCAGGAAGCAGTTAAAAAAAATAGAATTGGAAAGGCGTTAAAAACAGATCTCTCAGCAGTAATAATTAAAGAACTAGAGGAAAAATTAAGCGAAATAAATAATAAATAAACTTGTAACTTATGTAACTTACTGTTAACAATATTCTATTAATATTTTCCAGCTTATCAATTAATATATAAAACATGTCGTAATGATTCCGGTTAATATGGAGGTCATCGTGTATGAAGAAAAGAGTATATGAAGTTGCAGAAAACTTGAAGATTCCCACTAAAGAACTTATTCAATTTCTTAAAAAAGAGGGAATTAATGTAAAAAATCATATGAGTACTCTTGATAATGAAACAATAGAAATAATTCAAGATGCACTTGCAGAAGAAAGAAAAAAGCAAAAAGAGAAAAAAGAGGAAAAGACCAAAAAACTTACACTTGACAAGCTTCCCAATTTGAGAGAGCTGTCATCACAGTTAAACATTCCTTTATCTAAAGCTATGCAACAAGTTTCTAAAATTGGGAGTGTTTCTTCTTTAGACAAAGAATTACCCTGGCAAATTGCCCGGGAAATTTATAAGAAATATGAATATGAGGTAACTCTCTCTGCTTCTTTAAAAAAGAAACTAAAATCAAAGAAAATCGTAGAAAAAGATGAGGAACATCCTTTGGCTACTAAATCTCCCGCGATTACCATCGTAGGTCATGTAGATCACGGGAAAACAACCCTTCTGGATATGATTAGAAAAACTAATGTTACAAAAAATGAAATGGGGGGTATTACACAACATATCGGAGCTTATGTAGTACAGCTTAAGGGTAACCGATTTGTATTTATTGACACCCCGGGACATGAAGCCTTTACTACAATGCGAGCACGTGGAGTAAAGGCTACCGATATTGTTGTTCTTGTGGTGGCAGCAGATGACGGTGTTATGCCTCAGACTGTTGAAGCTATTAATCATGCCAGAGCAGCTAATGTACCGATTATTGTCGCTATTAATAAAATTGATAAAGCTAATGCCAATCTTGATAAAGTAAAAAAGGATTTATCTAAATATCAATTAGTCCCTGAAGACTGGGGAGGTGACACTCTTATTGCTGAAGTTTCCGCCTTACAGGGAAAGGGGATAGACAATTTGCTTGAACTGATCTCTCTACAAGCCGAAATGTTAGAATTAAAAGCAGATCCAGAACTTCCAGCAAGTGGAGTGGTGATTGAAACAAAATTGGATAAAAGAAAAGGTGTACTTGTTACTGTACTAATCCAAGACGGTCATTTAAAGATTGGTGATTACTTTGTTGTAGGGACTGCTTACGGAAAGGTAAGAAGTATGATTGATGACAAAGGTGACTCCCTTAAGTATGCAGGTCCATCTACTCCCGTTGAAATAACCGGTTTTAGCAAAATGCCTTTGGCTGGTGATTTATTTCAGGTTGTTGCTGACGATCATTTTGCCAAAACTATTATCAGTGAAAGGGAGATTGAAGAAAGGCGAAAACAAAAACAAGAACAGGAAAAGGTTTCGCTGGATCACTTATTTGAAGAAATGAAAAGAGGGAAAATCAAAGAATTAAACATCATTTTGAAAGCAGATACCCAAGGATCTCTTGATGCTATTCAAGAAACACTTTCTACGCTAAGCAATGAAGAAGTGAAAGTGAATATCATCCATGCAGGAATTGGAACAATTACCGAGACTGATATCATGCTCGGCTCTGCCTCAAATGCCCTGATTATCGGATTTAGCGTTAAGGTTGACATCAAAGCGCAAAAATTAGCTAAAAATGAAAAAATCGAAATCAGGATATACAATGTAATTTATGAATTAATCGATGAGGTAAAAGCTGCTTTAAAAGGATATCTCAAACCTAAGTTAGAGGAATTTGTAACCGGGAAAGCAGAAATTAGAGAAATTTTCAAAATCCCAAAGATTGGCATAGTAGCTGGATGTTATGTAACAGAAGGTAAAATATCCACTAAGGATTATATTCGTGTATTACGTGAAGATCAAAAAATATACGAAGGTAAGGATTTTTCAATAAAAAGATTTAAAGAAGATGTAAAAGAAGTTAATACCGGGTATGAATGTGGAATTAATATTGATAAAGTTGATGACCTGCAAACAAATGATATCATTATTTTTTACAATTATCGAGAAGTAGAAAAATAAAAATGTTATTCGGTTTATGTGAACTCTTTATCTATTTACCTAATTGTAATTCCTTGAAGGAAAAAAGGAATATTATAAAAGGTTTTAAGATTGTTCTAAGGAGAAAATATAATATTTCAATCACAGAGATTGGATATAAAAATACCTGGAGAAAAAGTATTATCGGTGTTGGTTGTATAGGAGACAGTCGAGAACTTATTGATCAAATTATAGATAAAGTTATCAAGGAAACTGAAAATTATCCCAGGATAGATTTAATTGATATCCATATTACCAATAATTAAATACCTTTAAAAAAGAGAAGGAATAAGAATGGTTTTGGAACAAAAAAAGAAACATTTTGAAAAATTACTGAAAAGGAATATCAGTTATATCATTCATAAAAAAACACAAGATCCACGTATAGGTTTTATTACTATTACCAGGATTGTAATTTCTGATGATTTATATCATGCAAAAGTATTCATCTCCATACTGGGCACTAAGGAGGAGCAGGAAAAAAGTATGCATGGTCTTCATAGTGCCAGAAAGTTTATCAGGGGGGAACTGGCGCATGGATTTAAAAAATATCGTTTTACACCTAATATTTCTTTTCATTATGATAAAGAATTAGAGAAAGTACATCAACTGATGATTCAAGTGAACAGACTGCAAAGAGAGCGAGATACAGATCAGTAGAATGCATGGTAATAATCTATATGAATTAACTGATATTATTAAAAAATCTAATCATTTCATTATCAGTTCACACGCTAACTTGGATGGGGATGCACTTGGTTCAGAATTGGCATTATATTACATGCTGAAACAACTTGGTAAAGATGTTAATATTATTAACCAGGATAAAGTTCCCGATATTTATATGTTTTTACCTGGTGCTAAAGACATCATTTGTATAGATAAACTGGATAATAGTTTTAATTTTAATTTAAAACCAAACACTATTCTGATTATTCTTGATTCCAGTAACATAGATAGAATCGGCAATATTCATATTGATTTACCCAAAGTGGAGACCATAGTTAACATTGATCATCATCCCAGCAATACTCTGTTTGGGAATATTAATTATGTTGATGCGAATGCTTCATCAGTTGGTGAAATTTTATATCAAATAAATAATGAATTAGGATGCACAATAAATAAAAAAATAGCAATACCTTTATATACAGCAATTGTTACAGATACAGGATCTTTTCGCTATGCAAATACCAAGGCTAGCACTTTTGAGATTGCTTTAAATTTAGTTAAAGCAGGAGTAAACCCAAATCTTATTACCAACTACATTTATAATAATAATAAAGTGTCAACCTTAAGATTATTAGGATCATCACTAATAAATTTAAAACTTGATTCATCTTTTAAAATATCCTGGACCGTTGTTACCAGGGATATGCTGAAAAAAACAGGGTCGAAAGATGAAGAAACCGAAGGTATAGTTGATAGGTTGCTTTCAATTAAAAAAGTTGAAGTTTCTGCTTTATTTAAAGAAACAAAAGATGGAGATATAAAGGTAAGTTTTCGTTCGAAAGGTAATTTCAATGTTGATCAATTTGCCCGGCTATTCGGTGGAGGAGGGCATCCAAATGCAGCTGGTTGCCAATTAAAAGGCATGATTCAAGATGCAGAGAATGCCATTATTTCACAGTTAAAGAAAGAGCTAGGTTAACTTGATTAAATAATTAGAATTACTTAAAGCCACCCGCTATGCGGTTACGATATTTACAGGAAATACGCATTATATGAAAAATGGTATTTTAATAATTGATAAACCTGAAGGAATTACTTCAGCAAAAGCTGTGTTAAAAATAAAAGAGTTGCTCAAGTTAAACAAAGCTGGTCATGCAGGCACACTTGATCCTTTTGCAACTGGAATTCTCATGGTTTGTCTTAATCGAGCCACAAAAATTGCTAAATATCTATCTGATTTGGATAAAGAGTATATTACAACTATGGTTCTGGGTATTTCCACGGACACACAGGATTTAAAAGGGAAAATAATAAAAATTAATACTGATAATGCATACCAGCTAAATTATTCAAATATCGAAAAAGTTTTTAATAAATTCCAGAAAGATATATGGCAAATTCCTCCCATGTTTTCTGCTGTTAGACATCAAGGGCGCAGACTCTACAAGCTTGCTAGAAAAGGAATAAAAATTAACCTGGCTCCCCGGAAGGTTAAAATACATAAAATTAAAATTCTTGCTATAAAATATGATTGTTTTCCAAGTATCACCTTTCAGGTCCACTGCTCTAAAGGAACCTATATTAGAACTTTGTGTAATGACATCGGAGAAGCTTTGGGCTTTGGAGCATATGTGTCCCATTTAAGAAGAATAAGAGTAGGACACTATGACATTAATCAATCGGTTGATTTGAACAATTTTATAAAAATGCCTTCTGCCGAAAGAGATAAATATATTTTGCCTGTAGACAACTCACTTAGCCATTTAAAGAAAATCATTTTACCGGAAAATAAAGAAATTATCGAAAGAATAAAAAACGGAGGGTATTTTTCAGAAGCAGAATTTTCGGAAAAAATATCTGAAAAAAAAAGTATTTCTTTAATTGATAAATATGCGGTTTATTCATCAGAGGGCAATTTATTGGCAATTGCCGAAAAGCTAAAACAGCAAACCAGTAATAAAAATATTTACAAAGTTGAAAAAGTATTTACATGAAAATTCTAAAAAAAAGGAATTGTCAAAATATTAGCAAAAATATTGTTAAAGAAAAATCAGCAACTTATATTTCTCTGGGGTTTTTTGATGGAGTACATCTAGGACACCAAGCATTGTTAAATTCATGTCTTGATAAAGCGAAAGAATCCCATGCTATTAGCACTGTTATATTATTTGATCCCCATCCCGAAAAAGTGATCCGTCAATTGAAATATTTTCCGCTTTTAACTCCTTTACCGGAAAAGATCCAAAAAATCAAACAAGTGGGTATACAGCAAATTATTGTGATTGATTTTACTGATGAATTTCAGAAAATAAGCCCTGAGGATTTCATAATAGAAATATTATTAAAAAAATTTAATATGAGAGCCGTTTTTGTGGGTTATAACTACCATTTTGGTTATCAGAAAAAAGGGAATACAAATCTTATTAAAGAGCTAAGTTGCATATATCAATTTCAATCTCATATTATAAGCCCTATAAAATTAAATGGTGGGCAAAAAATTAGCAGCACTATCATTAAGGAGTACATCTTAAAAGGCGAGATAGAGAAAGCTAATCAATTGTTAGGATATTCTTATCAACTTACCGGAAAAGTAATTCATGGAGAGAAAAGAGGTAAATCAGTATTGTCTTTACCCACAGCAAATATAGATATAGAAAAAGAGAAATTGCTGCCAAAAAGAGGCGTATACATCGCTCTGGCTAATATTGAAGGGAAGAAATACCGTGGACTGGTAAACGTAGGTATCAAACCAACTTTTCTAGAAAGTCAACAAAATACTTCTGTAGAAATATATATGTTTGATTTTGATGACAATATTTATGGTAAAAAAATGTCTATTTTATTATTAAAGAGAATAAGAGACGAGAAAAAATTTAACAATATCGGGGATTTGACTAGGCAAATAGAGAAAGACAAAATAATTGCTAATGATTACTTTCAAGAAAAATATTCTTAATTTAGATAAAAATCATTCGCTTTTTCTGGTTAATTTATGTAAAAGTGGTTTTTTATGGTAAATAAAGAATTATTTAACCATAATTTACCATAGATAACAATTTGAAATAAATTTGAACAAAGATACTGATTGTGGTAAAATATTTGAATGACATGAGGTTTTGATACAAAAAATTATATCTATATTCTATATGCTAATTATATTAACATTTATTTTTAATATTAAAGCTTTTTCCGGATAAGGCTTTTGGTTTTTAAAAATATTAAATAAGTTGCAAAGCCATTATTCCGATAAAAAATTATTACAAAAGGAGAAGAAGGGTAAAATGATGAAAAAGGAAATAAAAGATAAAGTTATAGAAAATTACCAGCATCATGAAAAAGATACTGGTTCAACTGAAGTCCAGGTAGCTATTTTAACAGAAAAAATAAATAGTCTTACCCAACACTTGAATCAGAATAAGAAGGATTCTCATTCCAAACATGGATTGTTAAAAATGGTTGGGAAAAGGAGAAACCTTCTTAATTATCTCAAAGATAATGATATTGAAAAATATCGAAAACTAATTGATCGCCTAAAACTAAGAAAGTAAAGAAATTTTAGAAAACATTTTTTACTTTTTTATCTAAAAATTTAAGGAGAATTAAAATATATGACTGATACTGTTACGCGAAAAACAGAAATAAAAATTGGAGAAAAAACCATTAAAATAGAAACTGGAAAATTAGCCCAACAAGCAGATGGTGCTGTAACCGTTACTTGTGGTGAGACGGTTGTACTTGTTACTGCAGTTGCATCCAAAGAACCAAGGGAAGGAATTGACTTTTTCCCTTTACTGGTTGATTATGAAGAAAAATTTTATGCCGCAGGCAAAATTCCAGGAGGTTTTTTTAAGCGAGAAGGAAAACCAAGTGAAAATGCCGTACTTACATCTCGACTTATTGATAGACCTTTACGTCCTTTATTTCCTGAAGATTACCATAATGATGTTCAAATTATAATTTCTGT
>CAYWJZ010000005.1:6971-24387 GCA_964458635.1 uncultured Atribacterota bacterium | reverse complement strand
AAAAAGTTCTTCAATTAGGTCAAGAAAAAATTAGCAAACTCCTCCTAAGGCTCTCTTTTCCGGCAGTAGTTGGAATGGTAGCTAATGCCCTCTACAATCTAGTAGATACTATTTTTGTAGGTAGGGGAGTTGGCCCCCTGGCAATTGGTGCTCTGGCAATTGCTTTTCCGCTCCAGATGCTGATTGTGGCTATTGCTCAGACTATTGGTATTGGTGCAGGATCTGCAGTATCCAGGAGCCTGGGTGCCGGAAAAGTAGATCGAGCAAAATGCGTGGTAGGCAATTCTTTTTTCTGTATAATTACTTTATCCCTGACAGTATCTATAATTGGTTTATCCTTTACCGATCAGATCTTACTTTTTTTTGGTGCTACTCAGACTATTTTACCCTATGCCCGAGATTATATCACCATTATACTTTGGGGCTTAACCTTTTTTTCTTTTGCTATTTCATCAAATAATTTGATTCGTGCCGAAGGCAATGCCAAAGTAGCTATGGTTTCTATGTTAGTTGGTGCACTTTTGAATGTAATACTGGATCCTATTTTTATTTTTGGTTTTAAAATGGGAATAAAGGGTGCGGCATTAGCAACTATAACCGCTCAGTTTTGTGCTTTTTTATATATCCTGCATTATATCTATGGAAAAGAAACTTCACTAAGAATTGATCTTCCACATCTTATTCCCAATTTTGCCATTATTAAAGAAATTATTACGGTCGGCTTACCTTCTTTTGCCCGTTTATCTTCTGGAAGTATCTCTACTTTGTTGGTTAATCAATCCTTACGCTTTTATGGTGGTGATCTGGCTATTATTATTTTAGGAGTTATTATAAAAATAACCCGGTTTTTATTTATGCCCATGTTTGGTGTCGTACAGGGAATGCAGCCTATTGCCGGTTTTAATTATGGTGCCAGGCAATATGAAAGAGTATTTGAAGTATTAAATCTAACTATTAAAATTCTGTTTCTGCTTTCAACCTTTCTCTGTCTTATTATGATACTATGGCCTGCCCAGGTAATTTCTATCTTTACCAGTGATCTAACAGTAATTCAAGCAGGGGTGCCGGTTATGAGAATTATTTTATTCAGTATACCGGTTTTAAGTATTCAGATGACCGGTGCAACCTTATTTCAGGCTTTAGGGAAAGCTATGCCGGCCATGGTTTTTTCTCTCCTACGCCGTGTTTTGCTTTTTATACCTTTTATTATTATTTTACCTCGTTTATCTCAACTTGGAGTACTGGGAGTATGGATATCCTATCCTTTGGCTGATATTTTTTCTGCAGTCATTACCTGGATCTTTCTCCGAAGTCAGGTACAGAAAATTCACGCAGAAGCAGAAATCTACAGTGTATGATATAATGAATTTCAATGTTGATTACTTTTCATTCTTTTTCTCCAGTGCTATAATGAATACCAATAATTAAACAGATAATCTAAACACGGAGGTTTTTATGGAGAATAACATTCCTACTAGAGAAAATGCTTTGCAGTTGTTAAAAGAATACAATCAGGATGAAAGTTTGATTAAACATGCCCTTGCAGTAGAAGGGGTGATGCGATATATAGCCCGAAAAAAGAATGAAGATGAAGATAAATGGGGGATTGTTGGTTTAGTTCATGATCTGGATTATGAGCAATTTCCCGAACAACATTGTTTGAAGAGTAAGGAAATACTACAGGAAAAAGGATGGCCGCAAGAATATATACGTGCCGTTATAAGTCATGGATGGGGCACCTGTTCTGAAGTAAAACCGGAAACAAACCTTGAAAAGACCCTTTATGCTATCGATGAGTTAACCGGACTAGTTGTTACAACGGCTTTAGTGAGGCCTTCCAAAAGTGTTATGGATGTAAAGGTAAAATCAGTTAAAAAGAAATGGAAGGACAAACGTTTTGCAGCAGGAGTTAACCGGGAAATTATCCAAAGAGGGGCAGAAATGCTTGGAGTAGAACTTTCGGAGCTAATTGATGATACAATTAAGGGTATGCAGGAAATTGCCGATGATATTGGCTTAAAGGGTGTCTCTGAAACAGATGGTTAAAAAAATATTTACCAGCAAAAAATAATACTATTTATAACAAGATTTTGAAAGCATCCTGGGAGGAAAATAAATATGTCAATAAATAAGAATAATCATTTTGAAGGATTTTCAGCAGAAGCAATCTTTTTTCTGAAGAACCTGCGTGAAAATAATAACCGTGATTGGTTTTTAGCTAGAAAGAAAGATTACACTAAAAAAGTATTACAACCCGCGGGAGATTTTGTTACAGAGATGGGAAAACTGCTTCAACGGATTTCTCCTGGGATTAATGCTGAACCAAAGGTTAATCGTTCTATTTGTCGGATTTATCGGGATACCAGATACTCCAATGATCAAAATCCCTATAAAACGCACTTAGGTATCTGGTTCTGGCACGGAAGTAGAAAAGTCCATGAATCCCCTGGTTATTATTTTGAACTCAGGCCTGAAGAGTTATACCTCTCAGCAGGTATCAGCTCATTTTCCAGAAAAGCACTGTATTGCTATAGAGAAGCAGTTGCCGATATAAAGAGTGGAGAAGAATTGGTTCGTATTGTCGAAAAAATTGAAAAATATCCGGATTATCACCTGAGCAAAATATATTATAAAGGTGTTCCGGAAGGGTATCAAGTTGAAGGCAAAAGAGCGGAATTAATTCGCTTTAATGGACTGATGGGTAGCACAGAAATGCCTATTCCCACCGAATTGTACAGTCATGATCTTGTAAAATTTGTTTTTCATATTTTTAAGAATTTATCTCCTATGCAAAATTGGTTATCCAAACATGTTCACAGAGATAAATAAGGACAATTTATTTAATAAAATAGCATAGTAAGCAGGATATTTGTACAACAGCAAGTGAAAAGAATTAAGAGAAGAATATTGTTGGAATTTGAAGTTAAAATCAGGAAAGCTTCAACTGTGAATTATGATGATTGAATTCAAAAGCCAAAGTGAATTAAATGTTGACTTTAGTAAAGATGAAGGGAAACCCTTAACTTTTTTTACCTTTTCTAATTTATCCAAATATCAAGAAATACTTCATTTTATTACTACCCGAAAAGGCGGTTATAGTAATACACCTTTCCATACTCTTAATTTAGCTTTTCATGTCGGAGATAAAGAAGAATATGTGCTCAAAAACCGTAAAAAGCTGGCACAATCTTTTTGCATGTCTCCCAAAAACTTTACTACATCAAATCAGGTGCATGGAACACAAATATCCATTGTTGGTAAAAGAGAAAAGGGCAGTGGTGCTTTTGATGCCTCAACGGCTATAAGAACCAGCGATGCTATGATAACAGATCAAAAGGAGGTATGTCTGCTCATTTTTGTTGCTGATTGTGTCCCGGTAATGCTTTATGATTGGCAGAAAAGAGTAATTTCCTTAATTCATGCTGGCTGGCAGGGAACGGTAGGTTTGATTACCCAGAAAACAGTTTATCGAATGCAGTCCCATTGGGGGTGCAGACCAGCGGATATAATTTGCGCAATAGGTCCGTCTATTGGTCCCTGTTGTTATCAGGTGGGATCTGAGGTTATTAACAGAGTGGAAGAAATATTTCCAACAGAAAATCTTATTTCTTCTTTATCAGAAGAAGGTAAGGGTTATTTTAATCTCTGGGAGGCCAATAAGTTGCAATTATTGAATTGTCAGATACCAGAAAAAAATATTGAAGTGGCACATCTTTGCACATACTGTCATTCTAATTTATTCTTTTCCAGCAGGAAGGATAATGGCTATACTGGTCGTTTTTCTGCCGGTATTATGCTAAAAAAATAGAAAAAAATCGATGTAATATTTGATATAATATTATATGCAAAAAAATTGAAAAATTTGTTTACAGAAATAATGGATATGTCAATTAATTAAAAGGAGGTTACTCCTATATGAAGATATTACTGATATATCCCGCTTATCCGGAAACATTCTGGAGTTTTAATTATGCTTTAAAATTCATTTCCAAAAAAGCAAGTATTCCTCCGTTAGGGCTATTAACAGTTGCTGCTTTATTGCCTGTGGAATGGGAGAAAAAATTGGTAGACCTCTCCGCTGGTGATATTCTGAAAGACCAGGATATAAGATGGGCAGATTATGTTTTTATCGGAGCCATGTCCATTCAGAGAAAATCTGCCAATGAAATTGTCACACGTTGTAAAAAATCAGGAGCTATTGTAGTTGCGGGCGGTCCCCTTTTTACAGCATCTTATCAGGATTTTACTTTGGTAGATCATCTGGTTTTAAATGAAGCAGAAATAACCTTGCCTGATTTTTTAAATGACCTGCAAAAAGGTAATTTAAAAAGAATTTATACTAGCAACAAGAAAGCTGATCTTGAATATTCACCGGTTCCCGCCTGGGAATTAATTGATAATTTAGAGAAATATAACTCACTGTGCATTCAGTATTCCCGGGGTTGTCCTTTTGATTGTGATTTTTGTGATGTAACACTTTTATTCGGTCATAAAATAAGAACCAAGTCACAATTACAGCTGCTCCAGGAACTAGATAAATTATACCAACTGGGATGGCGGGAAGGTGTATTTATTGTGGATGATAATTTTATTGCCCATAAAAGAAAATTACGGGATGAGATCCTTCCGGCAATGATCCAATGGAATAAAGAAAAAAAGTATTGCTTTTCTTTCGGGACACAAGCTTCAATTAATATTGCAGATGAAGAAGAACTGATGGATATGATGGTAGAGGCTGGTTTTAACTCGGTTTTTATTGGGATTGAAACACCACATCAGGAAAGCCTGGAAGAGTGCCACAAAATACAAAATAGGAATCGGGATTTAATTCAATCGATTCACAAAGTACAACGGGCTGGTATGCAGGTGACTGGTGGATTTATTGTGGGATTTGATCATGATCCGCCCAATATTTTTGATGAGATGATCAATTTTATTCAAAATAGCGGTATCGTTACTGCCATGGTAGGATTGTTGAACGCACCAATTGGCACGAAATTGTATCATCGTTTGATAAAAGAAAATCGTTTTTTAAGATACCCCAGTGGTAGTAATACCGATTTTACCATTAACTTTATCCCTAAAATGAAATACCGCGAATTGTTAAAGGGATATCAAAAAATACTAAGGACCATTTATTCACCCCGTTATTATTATAATCGTGTCTTATCTTTGCTTGAGTCTATAAATGTAAAGCAATTTAAAATTAAAAAAAATCGCTTTCGTTGGGTTTATCTGGCAGCGTTTTTTAGATCAATATGGTATTTGGGTATCAAAGAAAAGGGGAGAGAATATTATTGGAAAGTCTTTTTCTGGACATTGTTTCATCATCCAAAACTTTTGCCTGCAGCTATCACCTATGCTATAACCGGTTTTCATTTCCGCAAAATATTTAGAGTAAACGAGATTTTGCAAGAACAAACTGAATAAAATTTTATTTTTCTATTGACCTTTTTTAAATACAATGCTATACTTTCTTTAATTATATTGTTAACAGTTTAATAAGGTAAACTATTAAACTAATAAACATAAGAGGAGTTTTGGTGGATTTTTTCCAACAGGTAATTGATTATGAATATTATTAAAGGATTTCAGGACATCCTGCCTGAGGATATGGAAAGAAGAAGATCCTGCGAATATCAATTGACTGAAGTATTTAGAAAATGGGGATACCAGGAAATTGATACCCCGACCCTGGAATATTATGATATTTTAACAAAAGGCATCGGTCAGGAATTAAAGAATAGAATGTTTAAGTTATTAGATGCAGATGGCGATATTATTGTTCTTCGTCCCGATATGACGACTCCAATTGCTCGAATTGCTGCTACCAAATTGAGGAGAGACGGGGAAGATTTCTATAAATTTTATTATCTTAGTCATGTTTTTAGAAAAGAAAATAATGACACAGAAGATCAACAGGAATTTCATCAGGCGGGTATTGAATTACTGGGATTAGATAACCGCTTGGCTGATGCAGAGGTTATTGCGGTAGCAATCCAGGCTTTACTTAATGCGGGGTTGAAAAAATTTTATATTGACATTGGTAGTGCCAGATTTTTTAATTCGGTAATGGACCAATTACCTTTAATGCCGGAACATAAAAAGGTACTCAGGAAAACTATTATGAATAAGGATTTTGTTTTACTGGAAAAATTATTAATCCGTTACCAATTATCCGAACAAAATCAGAATGTCATCCTACAATTACCTCATTGGCGTGGAGATGAATCTGTTATTGAAGATGCAGAAAAAACATTTGGAAAAAATAACGAAATAGCAAGAACATCTTTACGGGAAATTAAAGATATTTATCAATATCTTAAAGCATATGGATTTGAGAAATATATCCTCATTGATCTGGGAATTATCAGAAATTTTGATTACTATACTGGAATTGTTTTTGAAGGTTATACCGGATATATGGGTTCAGCAATATGTGGAGGTGGTCGTTATGACCATTTATGCCAGAAGTTTGGCAAAGATATTCCTTCTACCGGTGTAGCAATTGGTATAGAAAGATTGCTAAGAGTATTAGCTCAGGAGAACCGAATAAATAAAGAAGAGCTAAATGAACGGAAATATTTTATCAGGTATCAAGAAAGTTTAATAAAGACAGCTTTTCAATTGGCAGAAAGACTAAGAAAAAGTAACAATATTGTCGAGATGGAGTTAAAAGTTGAACGTTCAAAAAAGAGAGCCATTCAATATTCTCTAAAAAAAAAGATACGTTACTTGATTGATATTCAGTCAGAGAACCTTAATAACGTTATTCGTTATGACTTGCAAACAAATAAGGAAGAAAGAATGCCCTATGAAAAAAATTAAAAATCCCATCATAACTATCGCTTTGCCCAGTGGTCGATTATTTAAATCTATTCTTAATATGTTGAAGGAATCAGGCTATTTTGGTCTGATTGATTTTGATGAAAAAAATGATCGGCGTCTGATATTTTATAACCAGGAAGAAACTTTTCAATTTATTATTACCAAACCAAAAGATAATCCTACTTATGTGGAATGCGGTGCGGCAGATATGGGGATTGCAGGAAAAGATATTCTATTAGAAGAAAAAAAAGATGTCTATGAATTATTAGACCTTGGGCTGGGGAAATGTTCTATTGTGCTTGCTGCTTCCCGAACTAAAGAAGAAGTAATGAAGGATATAGAACGACGGTTACCGTTGAAAATAGCCACTAAATATCCCAAGATAAGCCGTAATTATTGCCTGAAAAAAGGAATTCATGGGAAAATCATTACTCTTTACGGATCTATAGAACTTGCCCCACAGGTTGGATTGTCTGATATTATTGTTGACTTGGTCTCCACCGGGAAAACGCTTCGGCAAAATCATTTGGCAGTAATTGAGGAAATAGCCCCCATCAGTGCTAGGATGATAACTAACCGTATCAGTTACAAAACCAAACATCGGGTAGTGCATCAGGTAGTTCAAATTTTAAGAAAAGCGGTTGAACATTAGGAACAAAGCGACTCGCTACTCGGGTGCGATATTTACTGTAAACTAGAAAATTCAACTATCAAAAAAGGTGTTTACCATGAAACTAATGGAAAAGTTGTTTTTTAACAAAGAAAATAGGAAATTTATCCTTGATAATATCAAAAAAAATGACAGGATAAAATCATCGAAAGAAATTGAAGCAAGGGTTAGAGAGATTATTGAACAGGTAAAAAAAGGTGGAGACCAAAGTCTTCTAGAATTAACTCGTCATCTGGATAAGAATAATCTCCGAGAAACTGAGCTGGCTGTGACCCAGGCTGAATTTAAAGAAGCCGAGAAAAAAATTGACAATGGCATGTTTGATATTGTTAAACAGTCAATCGGCAGGGTGAAAGCTTTTCATAAATCCCAGTATGAGAATTCCTGGTTTTCCCATCAAGAAGAAGGGATGATTTTAGGCCAACTGGTACGGCCGATAGAACGGGTAGGAATTTATGTACCCGGTGGAATGGCAGAATATCCTTCATCTCTGATCATGGGGGCGGTTCCCGCTATTATAGCCGGGGTTACAGAAATGAGTGTAGTTACACCCTTGGGTTCCAGAGTGCAGATATCACCATATTTGTTAATGACCGCACAGGAACTGGGTATCACGAAAATTTACAAGGTTGGAGGGGCTCAGGCTATTGCCGCTTTAGCCTATGGTACCGAAACAATTCAACCGGTAGATAAAATCGTAGGCCCCGGAAATATTTATGTAACTATGGCCAAGAAACAGGTTTTTGGTCAGGTAAGTATTGATATGCTGGCAGGTCCCAGTGAGATTTTAATCTGGGCAGAGGATAATGCCAACCCCGATTATGTGATAGCAGATCTGCTTTCTCAGGCTGAGCATGATCAGGATGCCAGAGCTGTGCTGGTTACTACTTCCAGGCAATTAGCCAAACAGGTTGAGCTTGGAATCAATCAGCAGATAGAAAAATATGAAAAAAAAGATATTATTATACATTCCCTCAAGAAACACGGTAAAGTGATAGTAGCAGAAAATTCCAAATTAGTTATTGAATTAATTAATGAATTTGCCCCGGAACATTTAGAACTCCAGATTGATGACCCCTGGGCTTATCTGGGGGAGATTAAGAATTTTGGTGCGGTATTTTTGGGACCTTATTCTCCCGAACCATTGGGTGATTATTGGGCAGGTCCCAATCATATATTACCGACTATGGGAAGTGCCAGACAGTTTTCTGTGTTGTCAGTTCATGATTTTTTAAAGAGAAGCAGTATTATTTATTGCAGAAGAGATAAATTACTGCAGGATAAAGAGAAGATTGCCCGTTTTGCCGACATGGAAGGATTGTCTGCCCACGCTAATGCACTGAGGATAAGAAAGTAAAATTTTGTTTTACTGAGGGAGAAAGTTTTGAATAAAGAATATTTATTGGAAAATAAAATATTAATAAAAAAAGAGGCTTACTCTCTTTTATCTGAAATTGATACCATTATTTTTGATATTGACGGTGTACTGGTAGATGTTTCTTCTTCTTATCATCAGACAATTATTGATACCGTTCAATATTATTTTTGTAACATTATAAATATGCAGGGAAAAGAAAATTTGCTTGATAAAAATACAATTACCGGATTTAAAATGATTGGCGGATTTAATAATGATTGGGAGCTGGCTGCTGCGGTGGTTTTATTCTATCTCTGGAAAATGAAGGAATATCATACAAAATCATTGGAAGAGTTAAAAGAAAGGCATCTTTCTATAGATGATTTTATTAAGGAAAATTTATCAAACGGTGGTGGATTACCACAATTAATCACCTGGGTAAAAGAAAATGCTTTCAATGCGGAGGAAGTGCTTGCTCTCTGGAAAAAGAAAAAAATTTTCCAGATAGCCAAAGAATTTTATGCAGGAAAAAAGAATTGTTTTTACCTGTATGGTTTTCATCCTGAGATTATACCTCAGACTGAAGGTAATATTGAAAAAGAAATAATTTTAATTAAATCTGAAATATCTGAAATATTAAAAAGTTACCAGGTGGGAATCTTGACAGGTAGAATCAAAACCGAAACTCGTTTTATCATAGAACAAATAGGCTGGAGTTCATGGGTTGATCCCGAGATGGTCGTTACCTCTGAGGATTTTTCAACTAAACCATCCCCTGATGGCCTGGATTCTTTATTAGGGAAATTTAAGTCAAAGATGGGACTCTATATTGGAGATACTATGGATGACCTCCTGACAGTAAAAAATCTTAACCACCACCATGGTAAGCTCCATTGTCTTTCTGCGCTGGTTTTAGGGAATGGTTTTTTAAGGGAAAAAGGCCAGAAAGAATATTATATGAAAAATAATGTTGATTTACTGGCAGCAAACGTTAATCAGGTAGTAAAATTAGTCCATGATCTATCCCATTAATTTAGAAAGTTAGATAATAAGAATAAAAGAGAAGGGAGGTTGGCACTTGAAAGATAGAATAGCTACTATTCATAGAAAAACCGGAGAAACCGACATCCGGATAAAAATAAACCTGGATGGTGAAGGAAAGTGTAAATTACTGAGTAAGTTACCATTCCTGGAGCATATGCTAAGCTTATTTTGCAAACATGGGTTTTTTGACTTGCAGGTGGAGCTGAAAGGTGACTTAGAAATAGATGCTCATCATTCTCTGGAAGATCTGGGCATTTGTCTTGGGAGAGCCATCAAAGACGCTTTAGGTGATAAAAAGTCTATCAGGCGCTATGGCTTCTATTTTTTAGCAATGGATGAAGCATTGATTCGTACTGCCCTGGACTTGAGCGGCAGAGGAAGAATATTTTTTAAGATGCCTGTAGAAAAAATATCCAGGATAGGAGAGATTGACGGAGAGGTGTGGAAGGAGTTTTTTACTGCAGTTGCCTATGAGGGTGGTTTAACTTTACATATAGATGTATTAAAGGGGGAGAATGCTCATCATATTATTGAAGGAATATTTAAGGCATTTGCCAGGACATTGGACCAGGCAATCGAAGAGGAAAAAAGGCTGAAGGGGAATATCCCTTCCAGTAAAGGTGTTTTATAAGATTGGGAGAAAAGATGATCGTAATTATTGATTATGAAATGGGAAATATAAAAAATGTACAGCATGCTCTTACTCACCTGGGATATAAGGTAATAATTAGTGATAAACCTGAAGAAATTAGCAAAGCATCAGGACTTATCTTGCCCGGAGTGGGTGCCTTTCGTGATGCTATTGATGTGCTGGCCAAAAAAAGACTGGATCGAGTTATTAAAGAAATGGTTGAAGAGGGTATGCCTTTTTTGGGTATCTGTCTGGGAATGCAGCTACTATTTTCCTGTAGTGAAGAGAATGGGTTATACCAGGGATTGGATTTAATTCCTGGTAGAGTTGTTCGTTTCCCTGAGCAATTTCGAGTACCGCATCTGGGATGGAACCAGGTTTCTTACCATTTTAACAAAAAGGAAGATGGTGTATCCTTATTTTCCGGAATTAAGAATAACAGCTATTTTTATTTCCTCCATTCTTATTATTGTATTCCTGATGAAAAGGATACCATGTTGACTCAAACTGATTACCATAAATTATTTACATCTTCAGTTCATAAGAAGAACGTATTTGCTGTCCAATTTCATCCCGAAAAAAGTAGCTTTCAGGGATTAAATTTATTAAAAAATTTTGGAGAAATATGTAATGCTAATTATTCCGGCAATTGATATTAAAAATAGTCACTGTGTTCGCCTGATGCAGGGTAAGGCTGAAAATATAGAGGTTTTTTCCAAAGATCCATGCGAAATGGCAAAAAACTGGGAAAAGCGAGGGGCAAAATTATTACATATTGTGGATTTGGATGGTGCCTTTCAGGGCAAACCGGTTCATCCTTTGCTAATTAAAAAAATAGTTCAACAGGTAAATATTCCCGTACAGGTAGGTGGTGGTATCCGGGATGAAACGGCCATCAGACAATACCTGGATTGGGGAGTTCAACGTGTGGTGCTGGGAACATTCCTGTTAAGTCAGGGTGCTGAAAAAATAAATAATATTACCCGAAAATTTACTAACTACCTTATAGCTGGTATTGATGTAAAGAATAATCGTCTGGCTATCCAGGGGTGGGTTAAAGAAGTTGATCAATCAGTTGAACAGTTTGTTGCTTATTTATCTGAACTGGGTATCCCGCGAATTATTTATACAGATATACACCGGGATGGAATGTTGAATGGCCCTAATATTTCCATGATAAAAAAGATTTTACAGGATAGCGGTTTGAAGGTAATAGCTTCTGGTGGAATTTCTACAATGGGTGATCTATATCAGTTAAAGCAATTGGCAGATTCGGGTTTAGAAGGTGTGATTATAGGAAAAGCACTTTATAAGGGAAATATCAGATTGGAAGAAGCTGTACAAATTTTTGATCATAAGGCGGAAGAATGATGGCACTTGCCAAAAGGATTATTCCCTGTCTGGATGTTAAGGCAGGGCGAGTCGTAAAAGGTGTAAAATTTGTAAACTTAACGGATGAAGGGGATCCGGTAGAGCTTGCTGCTTATTATGAGCAAGAAAAAGCAGACGAGCTTGTCTTCCTCGATATTACTGCTTCCTGGGAAGAAAGAAATATATTGATTGATGTAGTTCGGAGAACATCAGAAAAAATATTTATTCCTTTTACCGTAGGCGGGGGGATTCACAAACTGGATGATATTCATCAGCTACTCAGGGCAGGTGCAGATAAAATTTCCATCAATACAGCGGCAGTCCAACATCCGGAAATAATCAGGGAATCTGCTTTACGGTACGGTAGTTCTACTATTGTAGTGGCCATTGATGCTCTAAGAAGTAACGGTTATTGGGAGGTAGTCACTCATGGCGGCAGGACTCATACCGGTAAAGATGCAATCAAATGGGCACAGGAAGTAGAAAAGTTAGGTGCCGGAGAAATCCTGTTGACCAGTATGGATTGTGACGGAACTAAAGAAGGTTATGACAATGAATTAACTCGTCAGGTGGTGGAAAAAACCGGCTGTCCGGTAATTGCCTCAGGGGGAGCGGGAGATGTGCGGCATTTCTATCAGGTGTTAACTGAAGGTGAAGCCAGTGCTGCCCTGGCTGCTTCAATTTTTCATCGCAAAGAAGTTACTATTGCAGAGGTCAAACAATATCTGGCGAATAAAGGGGTATCAATTAGATTGGAGTAAGCAATGAAAGAAAATGGGGAATTGTTAGGACAATTAAAATACAATCAGGAAGGATTGATTCCGGCAATAATTCAGGATGAAGACAGTAACCAGGTTTTAATGTTAGCTTATATGAATGAAGAATCCCTGAAAAAAACTTTGCAAAGCGGAAAAACCTGTTTTTATAGCCGTAGTCGGAACAAGTTATGGTTTAAGGGGGAAACCTCCGGTCATACCCAAAAAGTGAAACAGATACTGGTGGACTGTGATTCTGATACATTGCTGATTAAAGTGGAACAGCAAGGAACCGCCTGCCATACCGGTTCTTATTCCTGTTTTTATCGTGACATTGAAGGAAAAAAGGTATTTTTTTCAAAGGAGCAACTGAAGAACAAGATTGATATTCTGGATGAATTAATGCTGGTATTTGAAGACCGGAAAAAAAATTTCCAGCCGGAATCCTATGTATGTAAATTATTGTCCAGCCCGGGAGAAAAAATGCCTAAAAAAATAGCCGAAGAGGCAGCTGAAGTATTAATTGCCCTGAAAGATCAAGACAAAAAACAGATTATTTACGAAACTGCCGATCTTTGGTTTCATGCCCTGGTGGCTTTATCTTATTATGGCATACCCTACCAGGCAATTTTAGAGGAACTAAAGCGAAGAAGAAAATAAAGTTTATTAATACAGAAAACAAAGGGGTTTACTATATATGGCTATAGAAGATTTAGTAAGGAAAGAAGTAAAATTACTGCAACCCTATATAGCTGGGCAGTCTATTGATGATGTCAAGAAAAAACTTGGTCTTACGAAAGTTATAAATCTATCAACCAATGAGAGTGTTTTGGGACCGTCAGCTGTTGTCAAAGAGGCTTTAAAATCTGAATTAAATAATATACATAGTTATCCGGATGGGTCAAGTAGTTTGTTACGTAATAAACTGGCTTTTCAGTATGATATTGATCCTGAAATGATCATTATTACTAATGGCGGTGATGAGCTTTTATTTTTATTGGGAAGCTGTTTTGTATCTCCTGGTGATGAAGTTGTAATAGGAGAATACGGTTTTAAGACTTACGAAAGTGCCTGTGAGTTATTTGGTGGCAAGATGATACCGATTCCTTTAAAAGACCAGTATCTTGATCTGGAGGAAATAGCCGGTAGAATAACTGAAAATACCAGGCTTGTCTTTCTTTGTAATCCCTATAACCCCAGTGGCACTATTTTTAAACATCAGGATTTAGGGCAATTTTTACAGAAAGTTCCTGCGAGTTCTATTATTGTATTAGATGAAGCTTATGCTGATTTTGTGGAAAGCAAAGATTTTCCCGATAGTATCAAATTAATAAAAGAAAATGACTGTCATATTGTTACCCTGCGAACCTTTTCCAAAATTGGTGGTATGGCCGGTCTGCGGGTGGGATATGGAATAGCCCAAAAGGAGCTGATTACTTGTTTAAAAAAGGTACAGCCACCATATTCAGTGAACCGTATGGCACAGGCAGCTGCCAGTGCATTTCTTTCAGATAATGAGTATCGGAAAAGATTATTAAATAACAATCGCCAGGGAAAGCAATTCCTGTACCACCAGCTTAATCAATTGAATCTTTCTTATATTCCAACCGAAGCAAATTTTATCTTTATTGATCTAAAAAAGGATGCAGGATTAGTTTGTAAAAAGCTCATGGCTGAAGGTATTATTGTCCGTTCAGGCAAAATATGGGGTTGTGATACCTATATCAGGGTAACTATCGGAACCAAGGAACAAAATCAACAACTAGTCAATGCCTTGAAGAAAATTTTAATAAACCAATAATAATATATTTAAGAATCATCACCGATTAATTGAGGTATTATGGTCAACTGGTTCATAGGAAAGAAATGAATACCCGCTACTTCTTTAATTGGTAAAATTTCTTTTCTCAATTCCTGTGCAATACGGATCCCCTCTTCCAGACCGGAATTTGCCATTCGATTTACAATTCCTTCCGGAATATAGATATGGGGAAGATGTCGGTTAATATAATTGACCATTTTTTTGCTTCTTAAAGGCATGATACCGATAATCTTGGGGATTGTGATATGTCCAGTCAAATCAAGAAAGTTTTCCAGCATTTCGATACTAAAAACAGGTTGGGTTTGGATAAAATGAGCACCTGCGGCAATTTTTTCTTCCAATCTTTCTACTTCTTTTCCCATGTCCGGGGCAGTGGGATTTCCTGCTACACCAATTGAAAAATCCGTTTTGTAATCTGATGCTTTATCTTTTGTAAAA
Organism: uncultured Atribacterota bacterium; assembly: GCA_964458635.1. Lineage (GTDB taxonomy): Bacteria > Atribacterota > Phoenicimicrobiia > Phoenicimicrobiales > Stramentimicrobiaceae > CAYWJZ01. The sequence goes on along the minus strand of CAYWJZ010000005.1, from coordinate 9,471 downwards.
TGTCCCTGATTAAGCCCCCGGACCATTTTAACTAAACCGGTTGAATCCAAATCAAAAACAGCAGAAGCTTCTGCATGGTCACCCATTCTGGGATGGTCACCGGTAATAGCCAGGATATTTTTAACACCCAGGGCATAGGCTCCCAATAATTCTGCTTTTAGAGCCAGTAAATTTCTATCTCTACAGGTTATATGAAAAATAGTTTCCAGGTTAAGCTTTTCCTGAATAATATGAGAAAGAGCAATCGGGCTCATCCTTAAACAGGCCAAAGGACAATCGGTAATATTGATTGCATCAGCCCGGGTTAAATATGTTTTTATATTCAACAGAAGACGTTCGATATCCATATTTAAAGGTGGATCGAGCTCCAGAGTGTAAACAAATTTTTTCCTGTCTAATTTTTCTTTTAATTTCATGACAAAGTCCATATTTTTAAATTTTTTAAAGATTATAGTAATCCCTTACGATAAGCCTGCAGATAATTCTTACAGTATAGGTCGTTTCCCAGGAGGACCTGAGAGCTATAGAGTAGGGACATCAGTTTTCTATCTGTAGGATCCAAAATTAAGCCATTAACTCTTGTTTGCATAAGAAGGGGCAAAAAAGCCTGGTTGATGTTTTTTCTTATTGGTAATCCATAAGAGATGTTACTTAAACCGGCGATGGTCTTAATATGAGGAAAGTTTTCTTTAATTAAAGAAAGGGTTTCCAAAGTAATTGTAGCTGAGTCTGAATTTGTACTTATAGGAATAACCAGGGGATCAAGGTAGATATCTTCCTGAGGGATACCAAATTCAGTAATTACTTTAATTAGCTTCTTGGCAATTAAAAATCTGCCTGCAGAATTTTCGGGGATACCATTTTCATCCATAGCTAAAGCTACTACCGAACAGTGGTATTGTTTTACCAGGGGAAGAATAGATTTAATCCTATCTTCTTCAGCAGTAACTGAATTAACCAGCGGTTTACCATTTTTAAAATTGTAATTTTCCAGTCCTGCCTGGATCAATTTTGGATAAGGGCTGTCAAAACAGAGAGGAACATCGATATATTCTTGGACAGTTTGTACCAGCCATTGCATTAATGATTTATTATCCGGGTCTGTGTCACCGATATTCAAATCCAGCATACCTGCACCATTTTGTACTTGTATTGTGGCTAGATGTTGAAAAAAACCTGTATCCTTTTCCGATAATTTTTCCCGAATCATTTTACGACTGGCGTTGATATTTTCCCCGATAATTAGCATCTTATCCCCCCTCGTTAATTAATTCATTTATTTCTTTTATATTCCCAGTAATTTTTTTACTTCTACCAGTGCACCACCGGCATCAGGAGCGTAGGCATCTGCACCGATATCCCTGGCAAATTGAGCGGTAACCGGAGCACCGCCGATAATTACTTTAATTTTATCCCGAATTTGAGCAGAGTTAAGCTGCTCAATTACCTCTTTCATTTCCAGCATAGAAGTGGACAAGAGGGCAGATAAGCCGAGCACCTGGGCGTTGTGATTTTTAATTTCTTGAATAAATTTTTCAGCCGGTACGTTAATTCCTAAGTCAATAACATTAAACCCTCCACCCTGCCAGATAATTCTAACCAGTGTTTTTCCGATATCATGGATATCTCCCTTAACTGTTCCCAGAACGATAGTGCCTTTGTGGGATGATTTTTCGTCAATCAATTTTTGTGAGATTACCTCAATCCCTTGATGCATTGCCTGGGAAGCAGCCATAACTTCCGGAATAAACATTTCGGAAATTCTGAATTTTTCACCAACTGTAGCCATTCCGGCAATTAGTCCATATTCTAAAATATTTTTTGCCGGGATATTATTCTTAAGAGCCTGTTGAACTATTGATTGAATATTATCAGAATCTCCCCGGATAATAGTTTTGGATATCTCTGCTAATTGAATAGTTTGATTTTTGTCCATAAAAACTTTCCTTTACGGATTTATAGCGTTGTAGTTATAAATTTATAAAATGCTATCACTTGGAGTGTGAAATGTCAATTATTGGCTGGTTTTTTTCGATAAAAATAATAGAATGTCTAAATAATATAAGAGAGAAAAAAGTTTGACAATCTCCCAAATAGGGTTTAGTATTGATTGAAATATTTATTCAATCAATTGGTTTTTATCAAGAAAAAGATTAAGGGAAGCTATATAACAAATTTTCACCTGAACCCTAAGGTAGGAAGTTGTAATACATAGAAATATGGTAGTAAAATTAATCATATAAATTAAAAATTGAAAGAAAACGTGCATGAGCTTGCTTGCATGTATGTATGACAAAAAATAATCAATAAATAAACTAAACCTCTATTAGAGGATCTTAAAGCTACTCGCTGTGGATGTAATATTTACTAAAATATCTCAACACTAATGCTGTTTTATTCGGTTTAAAAGGGGAGTGATCTAATGGGAAAGGTCAGAAGGACATATCAGGAAATTAATGAAAAGATTGCCAGAAAAGAGGCAGTAGTAATGACCGCCGAA
>CAYWJZ010000005.1:0-6871 GCA_964458635.1 uncultured Atribacterota bacterium | reverse complement strand
TCAGGAAATTAATGAAAAGATTGCCAGAAAAGAGGCAGTAGTAATGACCGCCGAAGAGGTTATTGCCTTAAAGGATGAACAAGGAATTGCAAAATCAACGGAAATGGTTGATGTAGTTACTACAGGCACCTTCGGCCCTATGTGTTCATCCGGTGCCTTTTTCAATGTAGGGCACAGTGATCCTCCCATCCGAATGCAAAAAGTCTGGCTTAACGATGTGATGGCCTATGCCGGTCTGGCAGCCGTTGATTTTTATCTGGGAGCTACTCAATTAGCAGAATCAGAGAGAAATGGTTACGGAGGAGCTCATGTAATAGAAGATTTTGTTAAAGGTAAAGATATCAACTTAAAAGCAATTTCCACCGGCACAGACTGTTACCCTGCAAAAGAAGTGGAAGCAATTATATCTAAGGAAACTATAAACCAGGCTTTTATGGTCAATCCCAGGAATGCGTCCCAGAATTATAATGTTGCCGTCAATCAATCATCCCAAAAAATTTATACCTATATGGGAATATTGTTACCCGATTTGGGGAATGCCAGCTATAGTACCAGTGGCCAATTAAGTCCCTTGCTCAATGATCCGGATTTAAGAACAATCGGTATCGGAACTCGAGTGTTTGTCGGTGGTACTCAGGGATATGTTATTTGGGAAGGCACCCAATTTTCTCCCCAGATTATTATGGACAAAGGTAAATCTTTGGGAAAAAAGGGCGCCGTCTTCTCTTTAATCGGAGATTTAAAAAAAATGAATCCAGAATTTCTGCAGGCTGCCTATTATTCAGGTTATGGCGCAACTTTGTATATGGGAATTGGTATTCCTATCCCTGTACTTGATGAAGATATGATGAGGGCAGTTAGCATAAAGGATGAGGAGATATATACCGGGATAACCGATTATAGTTTTCCTCATCGTGATAGACCTTCTCTTGGTTTGGTTAATTATAAACAGCTTAGAAGTGGTCAAATTGAAATTAACGGCAAAAAAATCCCAACTTCTTCTTTATCCAGTTATACCAAAGCAAGAGTAATTGCAGAAACCTTAAAAGAATCGATTACTGAGGGACATTTTGCTCTACAGGAACCCATTGAGTCTTTTCCTTCTCAGAAAGATTTTAAACCATTGAAAACGATTAGGGTTCAATAACAATAAAAAATATTAATTATCTTATCATTTTGGAGGCGAAATGATTAAACAAAAAGCAATTTTACGTTTTACATCTTCTACGGTGGAAAAACCGATTACTTATCTGCTGATTAAAAAATATGATCTATGGATTAATATTCTACAGGCTAAATTTGAACCAGGGGTTGGCGGAAAATTGGTTATAGAAATTAGGGGAGACAAGAAACAGATTGATGAAGCATTTCGTTACTTAAAAGAACAGAAGGTAAAGGTAGAATTTTTAGAGCAGGAAGTATTCTGGAATGAAGAAAAATGTAATCACTGTGGTGCCTGTATTTCTATTTGTCCGGTAGGGGCGTTAACAATGAATAAAGATAATTATCATCTGGAATTTAACTATCAGGAATGTGTAGTATGTGGTTACTGTGTGGATGCCTGTCCGGTACAGGCAATTGAAATTGTCTTCTGATAACAGGGCAGGTTATGAAAAACCATAATATTTATTGCCAAAATGATTTTGATCCACATCATTGTAACCGCACTTATCGCCGAAGGATAAAAAGTCCTGATTTGCTTTCTTTTCAGGTACAGGAAAAGGAAAGTGATTTATTAATTCAAGCCCCTATTCTGCTTCAAAAGGAAGCCCTTGATACTTTGAAATATTTCCGAAAAACTTTAGAAAGTTATATAAAGCAAAATCCCGAATTTAAAAAAACTCTCAAACCCTATCCCCCTGATGACTTTGCCTCTCCAATAATCAGAGAAATGATAGAGGTATCTGCACTTTGTCAGGTAGGGCCTATGGCAGCTGTAGCAGGCTGCACCTCACAATATGTTGCAGAAAATTTATTGAAAAAAACCAGTGAAATTATCATTGAGAACGGTGGAGATATTTATATTAAAAGCTCCCGTATAAGAAATGTAATTATATATGCCGGTTCCTCCCCGCTCAGTAATAAAATCTATCTTAAAGTAGACTCCCGCAAAAAAGGTATTGGACTGTGTACTTCTTCGGGAACCGTAGGCCCTTCATTCAGTATGGGGAAAGCAGATGCGGTAACTGTTCTTTCATATTCTGCTGCCCTGGCTGATGCCGCAGCCACTGCGATAGGAAATATAATACAGACAAAAGATGACATCAAAAAAGGACTCAATCTCGCTCAAACCATAGCCGGTTTAATGGGATTGGTAATTATCAAAGATGATCAAGTGGGAATATGGGGAAAACTATCTTATGGCCTAACCTACATAAAAGCAACCCTCTTCGCGGTGCGATATTTACTGAAATGACTGGTTCCTGTAATATTAACCGTACAAAAAACAGCCCTATACCTATATTAGTATGGTAGAATAATAATGGAAAATAGAATATCTGCAAAATAAAAGAAAGGCAAGCTATGTTTCTACCAACTTCCCGCGAAGAAATGGGAAAATTACACTGGACATATCTTGATGTAATCTTAATAAGTGGAGATACCTATATTGATAGCCCTTTTATCGGAGTTTCAGTTATCGGGCAGACCCTGCTCAAGGCAGGCTATAAGGTAGGTATTATTGCCCAGCCTGACATTACTTCTCCGGAAGATATTTCTCGATTAGGAGAACCACGGCATTTCTGGGGTGTAACAGCAGGTTCCGTAGATTCCATGATAGCCAATTACACCGCTACCGGGAAAAAGAGAAAGAAAGATGATTATACGCCCGGAGGAATAAATAACCGAAGACCCGATAGAGCGACCATTGTTTACACTAACCTTATTAAACGCAGTTTTAAAAATACTAAACCCATTGTCTTGGGTGGGATAGAGGCAAGCCTGAGGAGATTTGCTCATTATGATTATTGGGATAATCGGATCAGGCGATCTATTTTGTTTGACAGTAAAGCCGATTTTTTGGTCTATGGAATGGCAGAGAAGAGTATCTTGCAATTGGCAGATCGCCTTGCTCGGGGAGAAAACAGCAAAAATCTTCGTGGTATTTGCTATATATCCAGGGATGCCGGAGAAGGCAATCTTATTTTACCTTCTTTTTCTGAGGTCAAAGAAGATAAAACAAAATTTATCAGTATGTTTCATATGTTCTATCAAAATCAGGATCCTTTTCAAGGCAAGGGATTAGCTCAACAACAGGATGGCCGTTATCTTATCCAGAACCCTCCTTTATATCCACTGTCAGAAAAAGAGCTGGATAGAATATATGAGCTTGATTATGAGCGTGAGGTTCATCCTCATTACCAAAAAAGGGGTTCGGTCAGAGCAATGGATACCATTAAATTTTCCGTGACCTCTCATCGTGGATGTTTCGGAGAGTGTAATTTTTGTGCCATTACCGTTCATCAGGGAAAATATGTACAATCCAGAAGCGAACAATCAATTATTAGAGAAGTGCGACAGTTGACCAAAGATAAAAGTTTTAAGGGATATATACTGGATGTGGGCGGACCAACTGCTAATATGTATGGCATGGAATGTCCAAATAAGTCACAAGAAAGTCATTGCCAGAAAAAACGTTGCCTGTTTCCCTCAGTATGCAATAATCTTGATTTGAATCATCAACGGCAAATTAAATTATTAAAAAATATCAGAAAAATAAAGAATATCAAGAAAAGCTTTATTGCTTCTGGAATTCGCTATGATTTAATAATGTCTGATAAGAAAAATGGTAAAAATTATCTTAAAGAATTAATTCTCCATCATATTTCCGGCCAACTTAAAATTGCCCCTGAGCATATCAAAAAAGATGTTCTCTCCCTTATGGGTAAGCAAGATAATCATTCATTAAGGGAATTTAAAAAACTATTTGAACAAATCAATCTTCAGGTAGCTAAAAAGCAGTATCTTACCTATTATTTTATGGCTGCCCATCCGGGTTGTAGGGAAAAAGACATGATTTCTCTTAAACAATTCATAAAAAAAGAACTATCTATAAAACCAGAACAGATACAGATTTTTATACCTGCACCTTCCACTTATTCCAGTGTCATGTATTATACCGGCAGAAACCCTTTTAATGGAAAATCAATTTTTGTAGAAAAAGAAACAAAACATAAAGAAAAACAGAAAAAATTAATCACAAATTCATAATTCAGGTGTATTATTATATAAATTGAACTTATGTTGTCAGTTTGATATTTATTTAACAAGAAAGGTTTGGATAATTGTGTTGCCTTTAATTTATATTGTCGATGATGAACAGGATATTGTTGATTTAATTTCCCTGCATCTGGAAAGGTCAAATTTTCAGGTTCAGGGGTTTTTGGATGCAGCCACTTTTTATCATCAGTTAAATGAGAAAATTCCTGATTTGATTATTTTAGATCTTATGCTTCCTGATGAAGGTGGTTTTGAGGTATGTAAATATCTAAAAAAAGAAAATAGATATGCCGATATACCAATTATTATCCTTTCTGCCCGCAGCGAGGAAACCGATAAAATACTTGGGCTGGAGTTCGGTGCAGATGATTATGTAACCAAACCGTTTTCTCCCGGAGAGATGGTAGCCAGAGTAAAGGCTGTCTTAAGAAGAAAAAAGGTCAAGTTGACTGAGAAAAGGATTTCCATTGATGGAAACATGATTATAGAATTAGAAAAATATCGTGTCTTTATTAACAATAAAGAGTTGTCTCTAACTTCTACTGAATTTAAAATTCTAAAATTATTTGCTACTAAACAGGGGTGGGTTTTTAACCGGGAACAGATACTGGATTACCTGTGGGGTGATGAGAAGGCTGTTCTGGATCGTACTATTGATGTCCATATCAAGAATTTAAGAGAAAAATTAGGGGAAAAAGGACATCTCATAAAAAATGTTAGAGGAGTGGGCTATAAACTGGAATTATGAAAAAATCAAGATTCTGGAAGATTTTTATAGGGTGCATTACTATTGTTTTTTTATTCTCAACTATTATTTTTATTTTTTCAAGTCGCTTTGTGACAAATCAATACCTGGAGACTATGATCAAAAACCTGACCAATTTTTCTTTGGCACTTCAAGTAAATGTCCAACCCTTGATTAAACAGGGTAGTAGAGATGATCTGGAATCATTAATTCAAAATGTATCAAAAGAAACAGAGGTCAGAATATCTATAATTAACCCTGAGGGTAGGGTGATGGCTGAATCATTTAAAAGTTTTCAGGAAATGGAAAGCCACCGAAATCGTCCGGAAGTCAGAGCAGCTTTAGAGGGTAAAGAAAGTCATATAGTAAGATATAGCACGACTACTAAAGAGGAAATGCTCTATGTTGCAATACCCCTATTTCTTGAAGGAGAGGTAAGCGCAGCTCTTAGGTCAAGTGTTTTTTTGGATGAGATGTATTTTGTTTTGAATCAATTTAGGAAAACCATCTTGCTTATTGCCATGATAATGCTATTAGTATCACTTGGCATTTCCTATCTTATTTATAAAAAATTAAAAATTCCCCTCAATAAAATAGTGGAAGGCTTTGAAAGAGTGGAGCATGGTGATCTGGAAGCCAGGATTTTAATCCAAACGGAAGAGTCTGAGATTAAAGAACTGGTTAACCATTTCAATAAAATGACCGAAAAAATAAAAAAATTTATTTATGATTTATCAATACAAACCGATGAATTAAACAGCCTTATTTCAACCATACAAAGCGGTATTGTACTATTGGATAAAAAGGGCAGAATCATCTTAAGCAATGATTTTTTTCAGAAAATATTTTCTTCTTCTAAGATGAAAGGCAAATATTTTTGGGAAGTAATCCGAGATGAACGACTAAATAAGCAGATAAGTCAACTAATTGAGGGGAAAGAAGAAGGTTTTACCACTGAAATTGAACTTTTTAAAAATGATTATTTATGTAATGGCACTTATATAGCTAAGAAGGATGAATTGATTCTAGTATTACATGATATCACCCGTTCTAAGAAATTAGCCCAGATTAAAAGAGATTTAATTAGCAACCTTTCCCATGAATTGCGAACCCCCTTGACCTCGATTAAAGGTTATCTTGAGACTATCGAAATGTCAGATGAAATAAATAAAGTAGAAAGAGATAGATATATGCAAATTATTAAACGTAATACCGAAAGATTGATCAATATGGTTAATGATCTCTTGTTACTTTCAGAGTTAGAAGACAAGATGGGAAAACTGGAGATAGAAAAAGTCAATTTAGAAGAAATGATCAGGAATATAGAAAAGATTTTCGAATTAGCTTTACAAGAAAAAAATTTAAAATTAAATTTTAATTTCCAACAAAATTTACCTGAAATTGAAGCTGATTCTTATAAAATTGAACAAATGCTGATAAATTTAATAGATAATGCCATCAAGTATACCGAAACAGGTAACATCAATATTTCAGTTGAGCTCATAACTGCCAATAAAGTCAAAATCGAAGTTGCCGATACAGGTATTGGCATTAAAAAAGAGGATTTAAACAGGATCTTTGAAAGATTTTACGTAGTGAATAAGGCAAGATCACGCAAACAAGGAGGAACAGGGTTGGGACTTTCAATTGTCAAGCATATTGTAATGATGCACAAAGGAGAGTTAGAAGTAGATAGCGAGTTAGGCAGAGGAACCAGATTGACAATAATGTTGCCTGTTCAGCAACCATAAAAGAGCCGGGTAGTACGTTTATTTTTTTAAATAAAACAGAAGGAGGAAAGATTCTGAATGAAAAAAGTTTTATTTCTTTGTACCGGAAATTCTTGTAGAAGCCAGATGGCTGAAGGGTTAATGCGACATATGGCTGGTGATAAATTTGAAGTATCCA
>CAYWJZ010000004.1:0-28534 GCA_964458635.1 uncultured Atribacterota bacterium | reverse complement strand
ACTGAGATTGAATGTCTTAAAACATAAAGTGAATAACGAGCAACAGATGAGTAGGAAAGCTCAAAGTAGTTTCGAGTACATTTTTAGTTGAGGCAGCGTATTAGCTTTCAAGTACATTTTTATGTGAGGCAACAGGCCCCTTCTTTAAAAGTACAAGTCTCTTCTTAGAATCTTAGAAAAAAGCAAACATCACATTCGTGTAGCATATGGCTTCAAGAAATATCTAAATGAGGCTTGAGTTGTTGAAGGTAAAAATATTCCAGTGTAGCAGCGCTTTATCTGTATGTAAAAACAATTTGATTAATGGATCAATTGTCTTTAAAAAGTTCCAGATATTGCCCGTAACCTTCCTCTTCTAGATCTTCTTGAGGGATAAATCTTAAGGCAGCCGAATTAATACAATAACGCAACCCGGTAGGTTGAGGGCCATCATCAAAAAGATGACCAAGATGAGAATCCGCGTGCTTGCTTCTAACCTCTGTCCTTACCATCATATGGCTTCTATCTTCTTTTTCAACAATGTTATCAGCTTCAATTGGTCTGGTAAAACTTGGCCATCCCGTTCCGGAATCAAACTTATCCGTTGAACTGAAAAGAGGTTCTCCGGATACTACATCCACATAAATCCCTTCCGCCTTATTATCCCAGTACTCATTCTGAAAAGGCCTTTCCGTACCATTCTCCTGTGTTACCTTGTATTGTAACGGTGAGAGGGTTTCTTTTAATTCTTCTTTGGACGGTTTTTGGTAATTTTCATCCCATGTTTTTTCCATAACTTTTCCTCCCCATTTACTGTCTATATAATCTGTCCTCCCGGAGCCAGTTTTATACCGTTGATATCCGAGAAGATTTTTTCTATAATAATCCTGATGATACTCTTCTGCAGGATAAAATTCCGATGCGGGTAATATTTTTGTTACAATCTCTTCCTGAAATGTCCCTGAATCTTGTAATACTTCCTTTGATTTTTCTGCAAGTATTCTTTGTTGGTCATCATGGTAAAAAATTGCTGTCTGATATTGACTGCCTCGGTCGGCAAATTGTCCAGCCGGATCAGTAGGATTGATATTACGCCAGAATTCATTTAATAATTCCGAATAGGTAATTTTAGTCGAGTCAAAAATTATTTCTACCGCTTCATAATGTCCGGTTTCCCCGGTGGAAACTTCTTCATAGGTCGGATCAGTTGTATCCCCTCCAGTGTATCCGGATATTGCTTCTGATACACCATCCAGTTCTTCAAATGCTGCCTCTATACACCAGAAACAACCGCCCGCAAAAGTTGCCTTTTGCAGATTATCCTGCCCAAAGACTGCCGTATTAAAAGTAGCTATAAATAAAATTAAAAATATGGCAATATTTATAGAAAATCTAAAAGAAGATAATATATTTTTTGAATTAGTATGGTAGCAATCCATACCACTATTTTTATGTCTACTGATAATACTCATTTTAATCACATCCTCTCTCTTTGTTTATACTTTGATTATATCATAGCAAAGATAGATCGTTTTTATATTACAAGTAGTTTGGGAAATGTACTCTTAATTTTTTATGAGTCTTTGGTACAGATTAAGCATCTGATCAGAAATAGTATCTACGTTGTAACGTTGGGCTGTATTTCTGGCACCTTCTGAAAGTTTCTTCCTTAAATTTCTATTTTTTACTAAAATCTCCAGGCGCTCTGCAAACTGAGATATTTCGTCTTCTACTAACAGTCCGTCCACACCATCTGTTACGATATCTACGACACCGGGAGCCTTTATTGCCAAAACAGGCAAACCGGAAGCAAGAGCTTCAATAATCACCATCCCAAACGTTTCGGAAGTAGAAGTAAAAGTAAATATATCTGATATCTGATAAAAATATTTTATTATTTCGTTGTTCACTGCTCCGATAAATTTAACCATATCCGATATCCCCTCCGAATAAACCATTTCTCTTATCTGTTTCAATGCGGTTCCTTCACCTACCAGTAATAGCTTAACATTGGTTATATTTCTTTTTTTCATAATGGCCAATGCCTTAATAATCTTATCTACATTTTTTTCAAAGGAAATCCTCCCAACATAGAGAAGGACAATATCACTATCCTTCAAACCTGCTTGTTCTACTAATTTCTTGCATTGCTCTTCATTCCTCTCCTGAAAGACTTCCAGGTTTATGGCGTTGGGAATCACTACAATTTCCTTTTTTATTCCATAATGGCTTATAAGCTTTTTCATAGATTGTGAAGGTGTTGTTATAACATCGACTTTGGTTGCAAGATTGAAAATAATTCTTCTCACAGCCTCATTAATAATGACTTGCGGGATCGGAGAAACATAATAGCCATACCGTTCATATTGAGTGTGAATAGTTAATACTTTGGGAATCTTTAATTTTGCACCATACATAATTGCCGGTAAACTAAGAACAAAAGGATGATGGACATGTATTACATCAGGGTTAAATTCATTAATTACTTTAGTGGCTCTTAATGACAGGGGGATAGCAATTGGATATTTAACTTTACTGGTTAAATTAACAGAATGGTATCGAAATACATTTTTTTCTTCATCTATGTATCCCTCTACTCTGGGAGCAAAGACATAGGTATAATGCCCCTTTTTTTCATAGGCACCTTTTAAGGAAATAATACTGCTAACTACACCATTTATCAAAGGTTTATAACAATTGGTAAAAAAAGCAATTTTCATATACTGACCTAAAATTTTCTTAACATGTTCAATTTTTATCGTTACGCTGGTTTGTCTTTATTATTTTTTCCCAACTATCTCTTAAAGAAACAATTCGGTTAAAAACCAAGCCTTTCTTGTTTGAATCAGGATCGACACAAAAATAGCCTTTACGCATGAACTGATACTTGTTTCCTGTAATAGCATTTGCCAGATTCTGCTCTACTAAACAACCCTGCAAAATCTCCAGAGAATTCGGGTTTAGCTGGTTTATAAAATTATCCTTTTCTTCTTCCGGCTGGTCTTCTTTTTCATTCAATAGAAGATGATCATATAAACGAACCTCAGCCTTCAGAGCATGTTCGGCAGAGACCCAATGCAGGGTGCCTTTAACTTTTCTTTTGGCTCCCGGTTTACCACTTCTGCTATCTACATCATAAGTACAATGAATTTCTTTAATTTCACCAGTTTCTTTGTCTCGGACAAAATCGTGACATTGAATAATATAGGCATTTTTTAGCCTTACTTCCCGCCCGGGTGCCAACCGAAAATATTTTTTGGGAGGATCATCATGAAAATCTTCTCTTTCAATATATAATATTTTTGAAAATGGTATTTTCCGACTCCCGGCAGCAGGGTCTTCCGGATTATTTTCACTATCAAGTTCCTCTATTAGACCTTCCGGATAATTATCAATTATCAATTTTAATGGATTCAATACAGCCATTACTCTATGGGCACTTTTATTCAAATCCTCTCTTATGCAGTGTTCCAAAAAACGAATATCTACTATACTATTGGTTTTAGCTACTCCTATGCGTTCACAAAAATTCCTGATAGCCTGAGGAGTGCAACCCCTGCGACGCAAGCCTGAAATAGTCGGCAAACGAGGATCGTCCCATCCTTTCACATACCCTTCTTCCACCAGGATACGTAGCTTCCGTTTGCTCATTATTGTATTAGTCAGGTTCAGTCTGGCAAACTCAATTTGCTGAGGTATTTCAGTGAAATCCAGTTGATGAAGTATCCAATCATATAAAGGACGATGATCTTCAAATTCCAAAGTGCAAACAGAATGGGTAATTCCTTCATAATAATCTTCCAGAGGATGGGCATAATCATACATAGGATATATACACCATTTGTCCCCGGTTCGATGATGGGTTTTTTTTGCTATACGATAAAATACCGGATCTCTCATATTTAGATTTGGGGAATTCATATCTATCTTTGCTCTTAAAACCCTAGAGCCGTTCTCAAATTCCCCTTCTTTCATCTGTTCAAAGAGGTTTAAGTTTTCCTCTACGGAACGATTTCGATAAGGACTTTCCTTTCCCGGGTTGGTAAAAGTTCCCCGATATTCCTTAATCTCTTCGGGAGCCAAATCACACACATAAGCTTTCCCTTTCTTAATTAATGATTTAGCATCTTGATACATTCTTTCAAAATAATCGGAGGCGTAAAAAAGGCGATCTCCCCAATCAAATCCCAGCCAGCGAACATCCTTGATAATTGATTCAATATATTCTACATCTTCTCTGGAAGGATTAGTATCATCAAAACGAAGATTACACAAACCATTGTTCTTCTCAGCCAGACCAAAATTAAGACATATTGATTTGGCATGACCGATATGTAAATAACCATTTGGTTCCGGCGGGAAACGGAGATGAACACGCCCACCGTATTTATTGTTTCTCTTATCCCGGTCTATGATAGCCTGAATAAAGTTGCTTGATTCTTTGTTAATATTGGACTTATTCCCATTCATTGATTCTGGCTGCCTCCTTACAATGGCATTTATATATTTTATTAACTACAATCTTTTCAAGAACCGAATTTTATAATTATTAATTCAGAAAACATCACACCCGCATAGCGAATGGCTTTAAAAACCTCTAAAATGAGGTTTTGTTTTTTCTAGTTTACTTTTTGTTATGTTCTTTTTTCTTTCAATTTTATTTAACCATTACCACCTTCTAAGAAGGTGCTAATGGTTAAATAAATCTGCTAACTATCTATGTATAGTATAACAGTTTCTATATTACAACATTTAGAATAAAAAATCCATGCCTTAATATGCTGTTGCGTTTGCATAGAATAAATTTCTCCTAAAAATACTCATTGGATAGAATTAGACTTTTTAATTGAAGAATAAACATTGCACCTGCATAGCAGGATGGCTTTAAGAAGTATCACTCATCTTTACGCATATCCTGTAGATGTTTTTTAGCAGAAGCAAGTACACTTGATTGGGATTGGTATGTTCCAATAATTTTCATGAAAGTGGTGTATTTTTTTAATGACTGCAAAGCATCCTGTGAAACTTTTTCCTGTAATCCTTTCTCAAAATCCATATAAAAAACATATTCCCAGGGCTTTACCTTACTTGGCCTGGATTCCAGCCGACTTAAATTAATATCTCGAACAGCAAATTCTTTTAGACACTTATATATCGCACCCGGGACACTCACTACGGCAAAAATAATAGATGTTTTGTTATTATGTTGGCGGTGCCTTATTTGTGAGGAAAATACCAGAAATCTTGTATAATTATTAGGGTTATCTTCAATCCCGCTATCCACAATTTTCATCTTGTAATAACTTGCAGCTCTGCTGCTGGCAATACCTGCTGACTTCAAGTCACTTGATTCCTTAATCTGTTTTATGCTTCCGGCAGTATCATATACCGGGATGATTTGACAATCAGGAAAATGCTTTAATAAATATCTTTCACATTGAGCTAATGCCTGTGGATGGGAAAAAATCTTCTCAATTTGCTCTATCCTAATATCATTATGTGCTATCAAACAGTGTTTTATTTTTAAGACTACCTCTCCGATTGCAAACAAACTTTCCTTTAACAATAGGTCATGCACTTGATTAATCCCTCCGGTCTGGGAGTTTTCTATAGGCAAAATGGCATATTCCGCTTCACCGGATTTGACTTTTTCACCAACCTCTTCAAAACTATTACAAGAGATTATATCAATAGAAGAACTAAAATATTGCAGAGCAGCCATCTCACTGAATGAACCAATTTCTCCCTGTAAAGCAACCGTTTTTTTCTTTCCATACTCGTCGACACTTTCATCCATTGATTTATACCCCTTTTCTAATAATATATTTTTTCTGTATTTCTAATTATTTATTTTTAATATTTTTTCTTTTAAATGCCTTGCTTTTGAAAAATCGTTTTCTAATTCGGCAGGATTATTGGTAATTTTTTGCTTAATATTGTTTAACATTTCTTCTAACTCTTCGATAGCCTTAATCGTCCATTTCGCATTGGTTTGATAAATATCATTCCATATGGTAAAAGGGCTGCTGGCAACCCGGGTCATTTCATTAAATACATTACCACCTATTCTAAAATAATCCGGATTATTCTTTTCTTCAACCAGGCTCCCCAGCATATTAGTCATCGACACCGCAATCAATTGTGGCAGATGGCTTATTAAAGCAACAACACGATCATGTTCAATCACTTCCATTTTTATTTCAATAGCTCCGATGCGCTGGACAAAAGAAGACATCTTCAATTCTGCTGAAGGGGTGTTTTTTTTGCTGGGAATCACGATATAAGGCTTTTTTGTAAACAAATCAGGATGGGCATATTCTATTCCGCCTCTTTCCAAACCGGCCATAGGATGACCACCTATAAAATCATGTTTATCTGAAAATAGATTTTCTGCCTCCTCCATAATATCTGTCTTGGTGCTTCCTGTATCGGTAACCAGAGAATTTTTTGATAAATAAGGTTTAATCAAGTTCATTGATACAATGATATCTCTAACCGGAGTAGCCAGAACAATCATATCTGCATTTTTTACACCTTCTTCGATCTTTTCACTCCCCTGATCGATTGCACCACAATGAATTGCTTTTGCAATTATTACTTTTCTATCAATTCCAAAAATTTGGCCGGAATAAGCACTTTTTTTCAAAGCTAGACCAATCGACCCCCCGATTAGACCGGTACCAATAATGGTTATTTTTTTAAAGTCACTTTCTTCGCTCATCAAAGACCTCCTTATTGGTATTGATGGAATTTTTCACTTTAATCAGATATTGAAGTCCTTTTATAGCCATAAGATACCCATAATAACCCATTCCGACAATCTGTCCGTCACAAACAGGAACGGTAACTGATTTTTCCCGAAAATCCTCTCGTGAAAAAATATTGGATAAGTGAACTTCAATAACCGGTATAGAGCAATCTTCCAGGGCATCCCTTATGGCATAGCTATAATGAGTAAAAGCTCCCGGATTAATAATAATCCCATTTACCTCATTTGAAAATGATTGGATACTATCAATGATTTTTCCTTCATAATTTGACTGAATAAACTCCAGCTTAATACCTATTTCAAGTGCATATTTCTCCAATCTATTATTAATCTCTGCCAAAGTAATAGTACCGTAATGTTCCTCTTTCCTTTTGCCCAGTTGATTTAAATTAGGCCCATTAATAACACCTATCTTCACCATAACACCTCTTTCCCGTCACAAATAGCATTAAAAACATGAACAACATCTTCCTTAAAAATTGGTTGAACTAAATGTACTTTCCCGATTTTTTCAGGCAAAACAAAGCGAGTGACTCCGTTCTTATTTTTTTTATCAAGTTGGATTATATTCCAGAGTTTTTCCATATTTATCTGTCTGAGATCCATTTTCATGGGAAGTTCTAATCTCTTAATAATATTTTCAATTTTTATTATCTCTTCTTTTGAGCAAATATTGCGATGAAAGGCTAACCTGGCCTCCAGCAATAACCCTGCTGCTACCGCTTCACCATGTGTTAGCATTTCGTAACTATCAATTGCTTCCAGTGCATGACCGATGCTATGCCCCAAATTCAAATAATGCCGGTGTTTTTTTTCCCATGGATCCTGGAGAATAATATCTCTTTTTAATTGTATTGCCTGATTTACCAGGATATCCAGTGCTCCCCTCTCTTTTTGTAATAAACCAGCAATATTCTCCTCCAGCCAGTGGAAAAATGAGGGAGAACCAATAATAGCAATTTTGATCGCTTCTACAAGTCCATTTTTTAAATGCATATCCGGCAGGCTTTGTAATACCGTAGAGTCAGTAAAAATGGCAATAGGCTGGTAAAAACTACCAATAATATTCTTTGCCCTGAGATGATCCACCGCTACTTTTCCTCCGATACTGCTGTCAATCTGCGCTAAAAGTGTAGTGGGGATATGAATCAGGGGAATTCCTCTCATAAACGTTGCAGCGACAAACCCTCCCAGATCTCCAATTACCCCACCACCCAGGGCAATCAGTGTAGTAGAGCGATTCGTTTTTAATTCCAACAGTCGGTCATATATATTTTCTGCAACATGAATATTCTTATTTTTTTCTCCATCGGGGACTTCGATGACTTTTACGATAATATCTTCTCCGGATAAAGAATAAACTAACCGTTCACCATAGAGTCTTTTTACCAGAGGATTAGTAATTAGAATAACCTCTCTTGCGGGCAATAAAGGGATAAGATTGTTTTTAAGGTCTGCTAAAATATTATTGCCTATTATCATCTTACAGTAATACTTTTTTTCAAATTGCATGTCAATTGTTTTCATATTCATCTCCCTGACAAATCTTTAATACCTTCTTTACCACTTCTTCAACTGGAATATCTGATGTATCTATACAATTGGTAAATCTACTATATTGCTTTTTTCTCTTATTCATTAAACAAATAATTTTTTCCAACATGTTTTCCCCTGATAACAAAGGACGGGTGTTTTCTTTTTTTAATCTATTAAAAATCACTTCCGGTCTTGCCTTTAACAAAACAATAATTCCATTTTTTTGAGCTAATTGAAAATTTTCTTCATCAAGCAAAGTCCCTCCGCCGGTAGCAACAATCAAGTTTTTTTTCTTTAGAATTTCCTTTAAGACTTCCTTCTCCAATTTGCGAAAATAACTTTCACCCTCTTCATTAAAAATATTTACGATGGGCTTTCCTTCCCTATTTTCAATAATACTATCTATGTCTATACATTTTTTCCCCATTTTGTTTGATAAGGTGTGGGCAATAGTGCTTTTGCCTGTACCCATAAAACCGGTAATAAAAATATTTCTCTTTAACAATTTTTTAGCCTCTCCAGATAATGTCCATAATTGGATTCGACTTCACAAATAGAATCTCCGGCAAATTTCTCTATAAAGGCAGCTGCTAATTCCCAATTAACCACAGCTTCTCCAATAACGCTTGCAGCCGGAACTGCACAAACATCAGATCGCTGATAATTTGCCTTTGTTTCTTTTTTACTTATTAAATCAACCGAAGAAAGAGGTTTGCGTAAGGTAGGAATGGGTTTTACATAAACACGAACTATCACATCTTCTCCGTTGGTTATACCTCCTTCTATTCCTCCGGCCCAATTCTTTTCCCGAAAATAATCTACTCTGTTATATTTTTTATTCTGTCCGTCTTTATAATAAATAGCATCCTGAACTTGAGAACCTCTATTTTCTGAACCTTTGATTCCCTCACCAATTTCTACTGCTTTAACGCTGGGAATGCTCATAATAGCTCCCGCAATACGGGTATCAATTCTTCTATCCCAAAAAACATGACTTCCCAAACCAGGAGGAAGATTCTGCACTATTATTTCAAATAAGCCACCCAATGAATCTCCATCATTTTTAGCCCGGTCTATCTCCTGAGACATTTTTTCAGAAATATTTGAATCCAAACAGTAGACTGATGATTGGTTAATCTTTTTTTTAATATTATTTTCTCGTTCTTTCTTCAGGCTCACTATTCTATTTTCGGCTGATATTTGGCCAATACGAACAACATGACTATAGGTAAAAATAGAGAAATATTTTAACAATTCCCCGGCAACCGAACCGATAGCTACTCGCATGGCTGTTTTACGGGCACTTGCCCTTTCTAAAATGGATCGGTAATCATTCAGATTATATTTTAATACACCGGCCAAATCAGCGTGTCCGGGTCTTGGAACTGTTAAATTTTCCCGATCTTCTATTTTTTGATTCTCCCAATCCTTATTTTTAATCATCAACCCTATCGGACTCCCTATGGTCTTACCAGAGATAACTCCCGATAAAATATCAATACGATCCCTTTCAATATTCATCCTATTTCCCCTGCCATATCCACCCTGCCTTCTTTGCAGTTCCTTGTTTATAGCCTCACTATCTAAAGTGAAACCACCCGGAAAACCCTCGATAATACCCAACAAACATTTTCCATGTGATTCACCTGCATCTAAAAAACGCAACATCTTCCGCATATCCTCCCATACATTAAAATTAAATATAAAGCTTTTTCGCTATTTCATCCAATACATGAGTCATGATCTTCTGATCAGGACGAATATCGGTCCATAAATAGAAACTCTCGGCTGCCTGGTATATCAGCATTGCTTTTCCGTTTATTGTTTTATTACCATTCTTTTCTGCTTTTTTTAGCAAAGGAGTTCTGTCTGGATTATAAATAAGGTCATAAACAAATAATTTTAATGGTAATTTAATATATTCAGGCAAAGGATTTTCTTCGGGATAATACCAGCTACCCAGTGGTGTAGTATTAATAATCAGATCTGCTTCATTAATTTCTTTCTGCATGTTTTTATCGTGAAATGAAAATACTTTTATCGTACAATGAGGAAACAGGGCTTCAAAATTCTTTTTTATCTGCTGGGCATTCTGCAGGCTTCTGTTGAAAATTGATATTCCGGAACAACCCTCTTCTGCCAGAGAAAAAACCACAGCCTTCGCTGCACCTCCGGCTCCCAAAACAACGGCCTTCTTATCAGCAAGTTCAACTCTGCTATCTTTCACCAGGGGCAGTTTAAATCCAATACGGTCTGTATTGTAGCCATACAACCTATTATTATGACTCACTACAGTATTGATCGCTCCAATTTTTGCTGACTGGGGATCAATGAAATCCATAAATTCCATTGATCTTTCTTTAAAAGGAATAGTAATATTTACCCCCCGGATACCTAACGCTTTTACTCCTAATATTGCCTCCCGTAAATCGTCAACGGCTATTTGAAAAGGATAATAATGGTAATTCAAAGAATAGTAACGAATAAAATGCTGATGTATAAAAGGAGAAAGGCTTTTTTCTATATGTTCCCCCAATAATCCAATAATTGAAGTTTTAATGCCCATAATTTTTCTCCTTATATTGTTAATGAAATATTTTATAATAAACTTTCATAAATTCCGGATAAGAAACATCCATACACTGGGTTTCCTGAATTATTGTTTTGCCCTCGGCATAAGAAGCTGCTATTGCCAGGGACATGGCAATACGATGATCATGGTAGCTATTTACCGCACTTCCGGTTAATTCTGTTGGACCAATCACTTCAAAACCATCATCTCTTTCTGATATCTTTGCCCCCATTCTCGATAAACTATCTACAATTGCTTTGATACGATCAGTTTCTTTTACCCGTAGTTCCCGGGCATCTTTAACCACTGTTTTTCCTCTAGCTTGTGTCGCAATCACTGCAACCAAGGGCAATTCATCGATAATACCGGCAATCATATCTTTATCAATATGTATTCCCTTCAACAAAGAACCCTTAATTTTAATATCTGCCCTGGGCTCATTGGAAATATTTGTTTGATTTACCAATTCCAACTGTGAACCCATTTTTTCTAACACATCAATAAATCCAATACGAGTCGGATTAATACCGACATTGTTAATTGTTACCTCAGAACCTTCTCTAGCACATCCCGCTGCCAGGAAATAAGCGGCAGATGAAATATCTCCGGGAATATCAATATCAATTCCTGTTAAGACTTTATCAGAATTTATTTTTATCTTATGATCGGGAGAAGATTGAATATTTGCCTGCATTGAGATTAACATCCTCTCCGTGTGGTCCCTGGTAACTTCCGGCTCCCTGATAATTGTATCTCCTTCTGCATAAAGACCGGCTAACAAAATGGCAGACTTGACCTGTGCACTTGCTACCGGCAAAGTATACTCAATTCCCTGTAGTTTGCTTCCAATGATGCTTAATGGAGCGAAATTAATATTAAATACTCCTTTTATCCGGGCATTCATTAAGGATAATGGTTGAATAATTCTTTTCATTGGCCTTCTTCGTATAGAATCATCTCCATCTATTACGCTACAAAAATCCTGTCCGCTTAATAATCCGGATAATAATCTCATAGTTGTTCCGGAATTACCCACATCAAGAACATCTTTTGGGGCCTGTAATCCATGAAGGCCTTTCCCTTTTATTTTTAAAAGAGTATTATTTATTTTTTCAATTTTAATACCCAGTGCCTGCATACACTTTAAAGTATTTTTACAATCCAAACTATCCAGATAATTATGGACCCTGGATTCTCCCCGAGCAATTGAAGCCAGGATAATTGCACGATGGGTAATTGACTTATCACCGGGTACTGTGATTATACCTTTAACCTTTCTGTCTTTTATACCCTCTATAGCTATATCCAACTGAATATTCCTTTCTAAACAGAAGCATAACTGTGATTCAAGGTCTTACCAACCGCATGAGCCACTTGTTCTACTTCTGATATCAGATTCTCAAAATGATCCAGATCCAGCGATTGCGCACCGTCACTCATTGATGCCTCCGGATGGGGGTGTGTTTCAATAATAAGACCATCAGCTCCGGCAGCGATTGCCGCTTTAGACATGGGACCGATCAGCTCTTTTCTTCCGGTTGCATGGCTGGGATCAACAATTATCGGTAAGTGACTTAATTCTTTAATTGCAGGAACAGCACTTAGATCGAGGGTATTCCGGGTATAATTTTCAAATGTTCTAATTCCTCTTTCACAGAGGATTACTTTTTTATTTCCTCCGGATAAAATATACTCCGCAGATAATAGCCATTCTTCAATAGTTGAGGACAAACCTCTCTTTAACATTGCTGGTTTTCTGGTCTTCCCTATCTCTTTTAACAACATAAAATTTTGCATGTTTCTGGCTCCTATTTGAAAGATGTCAGCATAAGGTGCAATAATATCAATCTGTTCAATAGACATCACTTCAGTAATTACCAATAGTCCGTATTTTTTTGCCGCTTCACTCATTATTTTGAGTCCTTTTTTGCCCAGACCCTGGAAACTGTAAGGTGAAGTCCTGGGTTTGAAGGCACCTCCTCTCAGTACTTTAACCCCCACACTGCTTACTCTCCGAGCAATTTCATAGATCTGCTCTTCGCTTTCTATCGCACAGGGACCTGCCATAACTACAGGTTCCTTCCCACCAATAGAAACATCATTAATTTTGACAATAGTAGAAAGCTCCTTGAATTCTCTGCTGGCCAGTTTGTATGGTTTCAAGACCCTGAGAACATCTATGACCCCCGGATAAGAATGGAAGGGAAAAGTGGTTAATTTTCTGGTATCCCCGATGATACCAATGACAATTTTATTCTTTCCTTTGCTTAACTGTAATTCGAATCCCATGCTTTTTAATTTTTCAGTTATTTTATCCAAATTCTTATCATCAGAATGTCCGTCCATTACAACAATCATTTTTAATCTCCTTATTATTGATTATTTTCTTAACTGAATATTCCTTTCTAAACAGAAGCATAACTGTGATTCAAGGTCTTACCAACCGCATGAGCCACTTGTTCTACTTCTGATATCAGATTCTCAAAATGATCCAGATCCAGCGATTGCGCACCGTCACTCATTGATGCCTCCGGATGGGGGTGTGTTTCAATAATAAGACCATCAGCTCCGGCAGCGATTGCCGCTTTAGACATGGGACCGATCAGCTCTTTTCTTCCGGTTGCATGGCTGGGATCAACAATTATCGGTAAGTGACTTAATTCTTTAATTGCAGGAACAGCACTTAGATCGAGGGTATTCCGGGTATAATTTTCAAATGTTCTAATTCCTCTTTCACAGAGGATTACTTTTTTATTTCCTCCGGATAAAATATACTCCGCAGATAATAGCCATTCTTCAATAGTTGAGGACAAACCTCTCTTTAACATTGCTGGTTTTCTGGTCTTCCCTATCTCTTTTAACAACATAAAATTTTGCATGTTTCTGGCTCCTATTTGAAAGATGTCAGCATAAGGTGCAATAATATCAATCTGTTCAATAGACATCACTTCAGTAATTACCAATAGTCCGTATTTTTTTGCCGCTTCACTCATTATTTTGAGTCCTTTTTTGCCCAGACCCTGGAAACTGTAAGGTGAAGTCCTGGGTTTGAAGGCACCTCCTCTCAGTACTTTAACCCCCACACTGCTTACTCTCCGAGCAATTTCATAGATCTGCTCTTCGCTTTCTATCGCACAGGGACCTGCCATAACTACAGGTTCCTTCCCACCAATAGAAACATCATTAATTTTGACAATAGTAGAAAGCTCCTTGAATTCTCTGCTGGCCAGTTTGTATGGTTTCAAGACCCTGAGAACATCTATGACCCCCGGATAAGAATGGAAGGGAAAAGTGGTTAATTTTCTGGTATCCCCGATGATACCAATGACAATTTTATTCTTTCCTCTGATAATTTGCAGGTCAAATTTCATACTTTCTAACTTCTCAGTTATCTTGTCAATCTGACTCTCATTTGACTTACCATCCATTACAACAATCATTTTTAATCTCCTTTTTATTGGTTAAATCTTTTCTTAATTTCATTGCTTCATGCAAGTAGCAATGGTTTATCTCATCTTGAGATTTCTCAGTATTAATCTGAACAAGAATCCTAATACATCTTTTCAGTCCATCCGTATCTACTATATCTGCTTCCTGAACCCCGAAAAGAGGGACTTTTTGCCAGCCCAGTTGACGAGCTGCCGCAGCTGGAAAAGCAGCATTTAGGTCACGGGTCATGCTAAAGAAGATGCTTGCAATATCCTTGGTGTCAAAACTATTAGCTTCCTGTAAGGCAATTAATAATTCTTTAGTCTTTGCTAAGATAGATTTTTTATCATTTTTCTTTACTGTCGTTGCTCCTCTTATTCCTCTTATCGCCACATTCCTAACCTCCTGTTATATGGATTAAAAAAATTAAAAACTAAAAAAGGGCTATAGGTAATAAAAAACCTATAGCCCTTTACATGTAGCTACATATAAAGATACCATAGGCTCCCTGATGTTCATGCCTATGGTATCTATTTTATAATTGTTTATGTTATGATACTAAGGCATAAACATCGCCAATAAAATAAAAATAATAATAGTTAAAATTAAATATTTGCTGGCTCTGTTTCCTTAGTAACATATTTAATAATCCTCTTTTTGTTTATTATTGAAAATAAATTTAGCATAAAAGTAAGTTCATGTCAATAAATAATCATAAAATATTTTGTTGAAAATGTCGTTAATCACTTTTTTGCCGGTCAATTTTATTTTGTAGAGAAATTTTCTTTGCTTATTATAACTTATTGTGTTAATATTTTATCCTGTTTTTATATTACAGAATAAATAGTTAAAAAGGTACAAAAAATAATGAAATATACAAATCTAAAGAATATTGCTCTGATTGCTCATGTTGATCATGGTAAGACAACTCTGGTTGACGCTATGTTAAGACAAAGTGGAACATTCCGGGAAAACCAGAAAATTAAGGAAAGAATTATGGATTCCAATGATATGGAACAGGAAAGAGGGATTACTATTTTTTCCAAAAATGCCTCTGTCATATGGAATAATACTAAAATTAATATTGTCGATACTCCGGGTCATGCAGATTTTGGGGGGGAAGTTGAAAGAATTCTCAGAATGGTCAATGGAGTTCTATTAATAGTTGACGCTTTTGAAGGACCGATGCCACAAACACGATTCGTTTTACGTAAATCCATGGAACTAAATATCACTCCTATTATAGTAATCAACAAAGTAGACCGTTCTAATGCTCGACCCAAAGAGGTTCTGAATGAAATCTATGATTTATTTATTGAATTGGGTGCTGATGATGAACAAATTGATTTTCCGGTAATTTACACCTCAGCCCGAATAGGTTTAGCGGGACTTTCTCCCGATTCTATGAATCAAAATCTGGGAATACTCTTTTCAGCTATTGTAAAATATGTCCCTTCACCTGTTATAAAAAACAAAGCTCCTTTACAGATGTTGATAACCAATTTAGACTATGACGATTATGTTGGGAAGGTGGCAGTGGGACTGATTATTCGGGGAGAAATCAAGGAAGGCGAAAATATAATTTTGATCAAACGTGATAAGAGACACCTCAACGGAAAAGTTGTCAAACTTTACGTCTTTGAGGGTTTAGAAAGAGTTGAAACCAAACAGGCTTTTTCTGGTGAAATCATCGCATTGGCTGGAATTAGTGAAGCAAACATCGGAGAGACAATTGCCGATCAGGAACAACCGGAAGCATTATCCAATATCATGATTGATAAACCTACTCTTACTATTGATTTCAAGGTTAATGACAGTCCTTTTGCCGGCCAGGAAGGCAAATTTGTTACCTCTCGCCACCTGAGAGAACGCCTTTTTAAGGAAATCGAAACTAATGTCAGTCTCCGGGTAGAAGAAACAGAATCAATGAACACCTTCCGAGTTTCCGGAAGAGGAGAATTGCATCTTTCTATCCTTATTGAAAAAATGCGCCGGGAAGGATTTGAATTTCAAGTATCCAAACCAAAAGTCATCTTTCGAAATATTGATGGCGAAAAACATGAACCAATAGAACTTATGACCTGTGACATACCCAAAGAATACTTGAGTACCGTTATGCGTATGTGTGGAATTCGTAAAGGAGACTTAGTAAGTATGCAGGATTTTTCCTCTGATCAACTTAGACTTGAATTCCAAATCCCAGCTAGAGGATTGATTGGTTTCCGCAGTGAATTACTTACTTTAACCAAAGGCAAAGGAATTATGTACCATCTTTTTCTAGACTATCAACCTTACAGGGGATATATACCCTCACGTTCCAGGGGAGTACTGATCGCTTTTGAAAGTGGAGTTACCAGCACTTATGGTCTCTATAACGCCCAGGGTAGAGGTAATTTATTCATCAATCCAGCTACAAAAGTATATCAGGGGATGATTGTGGGAGAAAATAAAAGAGATAATGACCTGGAAGTTAATGTCAACAAGAAAAAACAGGTCACCAATATGCGGGCAAGCGGTTCCGATGAAGCTTTGCGCTTGGAAAAACCAAAAGATTTTTCTCTGGAACAAGCCCTAGAATTTATCCAGGAAGATGAATTAGTAGAAATAACACCGGAAAGCATCCGCTTAAGGAAAAAGCTCCTGGACCATCATTCACGTAATCAGTATAGAAGGAATTTAGCCTGACCCACAGCATTATAAATTGTTTCTTCTTGTAGACTATATTTTACTTTCTGATAGCCGACAAACAGTAAAAAATCTCACTATACCAACAACTAAACCACTGGCTGATTTATCTCTTGTATCGAAATACTTGCAATTATTTACTGTAAAGACATTATTATGATATAATATACATCGTTAGAATTATGAATAAACGCTAACTATTTTTTATCTTTTAGAGAAGTGAAAGAAGAATATATTTTGGTAGGATAAATTTTTATGAGCCTAAAAAAATTCATAGAAAATATGATAGAAAATGCAACAGAAAATGCTTCAGTAGCATCCCTGGACATGGCTTATCAGGAAAAAGCCAATACTATTACTCACGGTATAGGTACTATACTAAGCATTGTCGGTTTTATTATTCTACTTTTTTTAGCAATTACAGAAGGAAATATCTGGCAAATAATCAGTTTTGGTATTTATGGTACAACTCTGGTAGTTTTATATCTAATGTCTACTATCTACCATGGATTATTAAATACCAGAATAAAAAGGATTTTTCAGGTATTTGATCATTCAGCTATATATCTTTTAATTGCCGGTTCTTATACTCCGATAACCCTTATATCTCTACGTGGTCCATGGGGGTGGACTCTTTTTGGATTGGTTTGGGGAATCGCTCTAATAGGAATTTTGATGAAGGCTTTCTTTTTTAATAAGACACAGGTTGTTTCTGTAATACTATATGTAGTCATGGGTTTACTAATTCTTATGGCAATTAAACCATTGCTTCTGGCTGTTCCTATAAGCATGCTATTTTTAATTGTTGCTGGGGGTTTGCTCTATTTATTAGGTCTATTCTTTTTTCTGGCACCTAAAATACCTTATCATCACACTATCTGGCATCTCTTTGTTCTGGGCGGAAGTATAACTCACTTTCTAGCTATACTATTATATCTTACCTGATGGGGCAAACACCATTCGTACATGATTCATCTCCGGGATCAATAGAATTTTCTTCTTTCTCGTATTTAGAAATCAGAGACGGGATAAAATGAATCATATTCTCCACTCTTTTTTCGAATTCTTCTTTGCTTATGGCCTCATAGGGCATCTGGGCATAGAAGCTGTCATCGAGTGATACAAAGCTGACTGCTACAACGTCATCCCAATTGTTCCAAAGCCATTCCTCCACTTCTTCCCATTCATTATTTCTTACATGAACGGTAATTGAAGTATTATGGTCAGTATATTCTTTTTGAAATGACCGATAATTTTCCAGCTGTTGGATAGCTGAAACATCATTTTTTGTTTTGCCTTCCGGTGCACTGCATGGGAAAGAAATCACTTTCGTTCTACAATTTTCCTCTGTTTGTCCATTTTCCGGCTTGATATCATATCCTAGCTCCTGACAAACTTTAAGTAGTGGGTCATTGGCATTAATTCGAACTCTTCTGATAAAATATGGCGAATGGGAATAGTGAACACCACTGGAAACAGTCGGTAATTGTGAAAGGGTCCCTTCCGGTTTTACTGTAGTAACCAGAAGTGGCGGGTTTACACCCACCTTGCTAGCATAAAATTCGGCTTCTTTATGGGCAACATCACTTAATTTTTTTCTTAGTTTTTTTTGTTCCTCATCAGATAAGCCGGTGGCATTAACCATATCCTGCCATCCGGTTAAGCTGCAGCCTACCAGTCTGTCTCGTTTCTGCTTGATATCCCATTGATCTAACTCTAAATCCAGAAAAGTCATTCTAATTCCTGCTCTCACAGAAAGACGTTGTGCTTCAAATAGTTCTTTTTCGTTCAATTTACCGTCCATTACAAACCCCATAACATTTACCGTTGTTAAATTGCACATCTGCTCCCTATCCAGTAATACCTCCATACAGGGATTGGCGCCTTCTAAATGCGGTCTTCTTTTAGCAGCAGCTTCAGCATTCATAAAGCCTGGCTCCCCGCTGTATCTCATCTGTTGCACATGCCAGGAAAGTTGTTCCCGAGATGGCTTGGATGTATAATAAATACTGTTATTACTCATTTCCCGATAGTCAATTTCTTCATTTTTCACCCATTTACCGTCAATCTGTTCATATAAATTATTTTTGGCATTCAATATATCCTGATCATCTTTATCAAACAAGACAACTTCACTGGTTCTCCTTACTCCTCCCACAACCACATTCTGGCCGATAATGTTGGCAATATCCATACAATCAACAGCTCTCAATTTTTTTAGATAACCAAAACAGTTATTCTTTACAATCTTGTCAATCTTGGAAAACATTCTTTCCAGACTTTCATAACCAGAGGCAGTCCCCCCAAAAGTTTTTAACTTCTCTCCTTTTGGCCTCACATGATTATAATTAAAAATAATTGTTTTAATCTGCCGATATTCCTTCTTAGACAAAATGCTCAGATAATAGTCCAGAGATTGAACCCATCCTTCCTTACTATCTCCTACAACAATGTGGGCTATATCTTTCTGGAAGGTAATGCTGGTTAAATCCTCCCTTTTATCTTTGGGTATCGGAGCGTAGGCTTCGTGAATGATTTTAATGTTCGTTCTTATTTTAGGTAATTTTTGCACATCAGTTTTTAGGACTCTTACCCCTACTCCGGAACCAATCATTAACAGATAAAACAGATCTTTAAATGTGCTGAATTTATCTAAAACAGTAAAGCTGCAATTAAAGTTTGCCATGGGATATTTTGAGCTAACATCTGTTCCCCCGGTCCAAAGTGTTCTGCCGGCTAAAAACTGTTTAAGATGAAAAACATTATCGTAAAGAGTTTCTGCTTCCCGTTGGCTGGTTTTTACCAGGTTGCAATTAAATTCCACTGCCCTTCTAACCGTCTCCCACCAATACTCTCTCCTTTTTTCCAAAGGGAGCCACCTGGAATAAGTACGGTAATATACGAAATGTCCTAACTGAGTTGGGAATGGATTGGGCAAATGTTTATATTGACTAATAAATTCATCTGTCAATAACTTATTGTCTTTTGGTTTTATATCTCTTAACTTATCACGCTGCTCCCGGTAGAGAATATAGACCTTGGCAACATCCTTTCTTTCACTATTCATTAGTTCAGTTTCTACCCGTTCCTGGATATCGGCTACCGTTACACTCTCCCGAGAATTCTTTAAATCTTTTTCGATTTTTTCTGCAATACTGGTAGAAAGATCTCGGTCAACCCCCTTGACCGTTTCCCGCATGGCCTGGGTGATGGCATTGATAATTTTATTTTGATCAAAATATTGTATGGTATTATTGCGTTTAATTACTTTTAACATTTTAACAACAAATCCCTCTTTCATTATTTACTTAATCAAGTAAATTTCTTTTCTTTTTAGCATACAAATAATTATATTCTTCGTTGGAACATATTTACAGGCTTTCTTATATATTTTACTACAGACAGTATAATTATTGCCAATTACCTCTGATAGGACATGAAAAATATCATTACAATAAACAGAAAAGTCCCGACCCTCTGCGCTGCTCCGGCAAAATAGGTCAGAGCAGCATTACGCAAAACCACAGAGACCATTTCAATTTCTTCCTGATCAGCAATTTCCATCTTTTTTAATGTTTTCATTGCTCTGTTACTGGCATTTAATTCCACGGGCAAAGATATCAGTGCAAAAGCAGTCATGCCAAATAATAGTATGACACCTAAATAAATAAAAATTGCATTTCTGAAAAATATTCCCCACATAAACAGCAAAGGACTGAATTGACCCATTACGGCTAACGACCTTGCCATCTTATTTCTTAAGACCATAAACCGACAACCCTGATGGTCCTGGGCTGCATGTTCTACTTCATGGGCAACAATACCCATTGAAGTAATTGAAAAATGTTCAGCAACTTGTTCACATAAATGCAATGTTTTGCTTTGAGGGTTATAATAGTTAACCATGAATTTCTTGGTCTGCAATACTGGTATATTCAAACCATGGTGAGAAAAAAAAGCTTCAGCAACTTCAGTGCCCTTTATCTTCTTTTTATTCGGTATTTTTAGATACTTAGAATAAATTTGTCGAACACGCCACTGGGCAAACCATCCCAATAAGGCCGGAACAATCAAGAGAAAATAGATTGGGTTAAAGGTTAGCATTGTTCATCCTTTTTATTAACACAAAGAATTTCAGTTTCTTTTTTGTCGGTTTACACTGTCCTTTATGTTTATTTTTTAAAATTTAAATATCTTTTAAAGAAAAAAGCAATCGTAACCGCAATTATCAGGCCAATAAAAAATATATAGAGAATATCATTTTTCATATCACTTCCTGAAAGCATACCATGGATAGCCCCAAAAATAAAAGCAGGATAGAGCAAACCATGCAAATATCTCCAGTATTTTGCAATATTTCTTCGCAATAAAGCGGCAATTGCGGCTACATATATCAAGTACAATGCTGGTCGACCTGCATTAGCCAGAAATGAATTCCAGGAACTGAAGTCAGGAATAAAGAGACTGGTAGTACCAAAGTCTATTGCCATAATAACAGGGTGTGAAGTAATTAAGACCAAGCCAATAATTGAAAAATAATGATGGATTTTAAGATAACCTACACCAAAGATTTGCCTGCTTTGTCTGACCAGTAAACTCAGCAAAATCGCTACAAAAAGGGAAGAAATCCCGGTTAATGCAGCTATGCGGGGCAATAATTGCAGTAAACTTTCATATCCATTTATAAATACAACAATAATAGGTATCAAATAAACTATAAATACTAAGAAGAAAAAAAGATAACGCTTTAACTTTATAGTAGGTAAATGCTCACTCTTTTCTGCCATGAAACACCTCTTTTTTCATTAATTTAAAATCTTAATCTTGACTTATATTTTATTCCTAATACTAACAACAGAAATTTATTGTTATCTTATCAAAAAAATTAAAAATATAAAATAATTTATAAATAACTTAATATTAGCAGTTTGCTGCATTTTCTCCGGCAAGATAGCCGGTACTCCAGCATATCTGCAGGTTATAGCCGCCTGAGGGTCCGTCTAAATCTAATATTTCCCCGGCAAAATAGACATTGCTCAGCTTTTTTGAAGCCATTGTATCAGGGTTAACTTCTTTTAAAGCTATCCCCCCAGAGGTAACTACAGACCATTGATATCCCAGTAATTCGGTCGGTGTTAATTCAAGTTCCTTAAAAAGATGGACCAAGCGATTTCTTTCCTCTTTAGAGATATAATCAACTTTTTTCTCGCTATTTATTCCGGATAGTTTAATAATTACTCCTATTAAAGAGCTGGGAAGTAATTTTTTTAAAGAATTTTTGAAAATCTTTCCTTTGAACTCCCGAAAATCACGCTGGATTCTATCATCCAACTTCTTAAAATCCAGGGCAGGCTTTAAATCCAACCAGAATTTTACATTCCCCTTTTTTAACAGGCAACCAACATGTTTGCTCATATCCATCACAATGGGACCACTAATCCCAAAGTGAGTAAAAAGCATTTCACCAAAACGTTCATCTTTTTTTTTGCCATTTTGATATAACTGTAGTAAGACATTTTTTAAGGTCAAACCCTGTAATTCCCGAACCCATGTTTCGCAAGTCTTAATCGGATTCAATGCCGGCAAAGGTGGAATAATGGTATGTCCCATTTTTTTTGCCCAGATGTAGCCATCACCTGTTGAGCCGGTTTGTGGATATGATTTTCCTCCAGTGCATAAAATAATTTTCTTAGAAAATATTTTCTGCTCCGTAAGTATTATCTCAATTTTTCCCAGATTATTCTGCCTGTTTATGTCAATAACTTTGGAATTACAATATATGCTCACTTTTCCTTCTTCGAGATATTCAATTAGTATTTTCAGGATATCCCTGGCATCTGCCCCATCCGGAAAAA
Organism: uncultured Atribacterota bacterium; assembly: GCA_964458635.1. Classification (GTDB taxonomy): domain Bacteria; phylum Atribacterota; class Phoenicimicrobiia; order Phoenicimicrobiales; family Stramentimicrobiaceae; genus CAYWJZ01. The sequence goes on along the minus strand of CAYWJZ010000004.1, from coordinate 5,709 downwards.
CCCGATTACCGCGTTCAACTTTCCATCTCAATCCGCGGGATTGAAAAAATTTCAGTACATCCGAAACACCAAAATGTTCTAAGGCTCCGTATAAAAAGCGACCTTTTTTACCAAATTTTTCAGTAATTTTGCTTCTGTCAAACTCATAATGGGTAAAATTACAACGGCCTTTACCGGTAATTAATAGCTTTTTCCCCAGATAGTCATTTTTCTCAATCAAAACAACTTTGCTCCCCATCCGGGCAGCACGGCCGGCTGCCATCATTCCGGCAGGCCCTCCTCCTATTACTGCTACATCAAAACTATTTTTTTCCGTTAAAGATATCACCATATATTTAAAATTCCTTCTATCAGGATATTGAATTTAAATAACTTATGCAATCTAAGATTTACATATTTTGCCAGAAAACCGGCTTATTTGCTTTATTGCTTAAATATTTTCTCTAACTGCGGAAAAGAACACTTTCCTTGGTAAACAATTTAGCTGCTGCCAATAAAGCAATTATTGTTACAGCAATATTACTGATAAGCGTACTTAAAATATGCCCCCAGTGAACGGTTCCCATTAACAATTCCTTAAAAGTAAAGCTACTATTTAAAATTGGAATAAAAAACATCGGTTCAGCTAATTCCATTCCCTGACTTAAAGAAATCATACCTAAAAAAATGGCTGCCATATAAATTGGTGTAATATAGGTAGAAGCTTCTTTGTTGTTTCGGGCAAATATCCCGATTAACAATAATATCGCACTTGCCAACCCTACTAACGGTGCCAAAACTAAAAAAAACATAAGGAATAAAGGTAAGGTAAAATGTACCTTTATTAATGATAATTCACCTAAAGCATAGGCCGGGATAAGAAAAGCTACACTGAGCCCCATCAGGCCAAGAATCATACTTGTTGCCGAAATAGTCATAACGGTGAGATATTTTCCTGTTACGATCTCTATTCTGCTAAGCTGGCTGACCAGTAAGGTTGCCAGAGTCCCTCTCTCTTTTTCGCCGGCTGTAATATCTACGGCAGAATGCATGGCTCCGATAAAAATAAGGACAATAATAATATAGGGTAAAATCATGCTCAGAATGGACCCAATTTTTCTTTCCTCCGGGGCAATGTCAAGCCATTGCTCCTGAATCGGTTGGATATAATCTGTGTTTAGGCCAAATTTCTCTAATCTTTCCCGGATAATTTGCTGCCTGTAATTTTCGATTAATCCGGTCACTCTTTGTCTGGCTATCTCCGAACGTTGTATGGTAGAATCATATTGGATAATAATACTACGAGTATTCTCTTCATCATCCAGATGAAAGCTTTCCGGAATTTCTATCAGTAAATAAATTTCTCCTGTTTGCAGAGATTTATCTGAATCAGTATTGAAATTTGTCAGATTTATCTGCTCATCTTGTGCCAATATCTCTATTAGCCCTGGAGCATTCTCTGTTCCTTTTACGGCAACCACAGAAGGAAAGGATTCCGATTTTTCCTGCCCCATTAATGCAAAATAGCCAATCCCTAAGAAGAGAAGAGGATAAAAAATGAGTGGAATGATAATCATGCTTATAAGTGTTCTGCGGTCACGAATTGCACCCAAAGTTTCTTTTTTATAGATTAAGCAAGTATTTTTCCAATTCATATACTGCCTTCTTTTTCAATAAGCTTAAAAAATATTTCTTCCAGGTCTCCTACAGGGAAACATTTTTTTAAGTCTTCCATTGTACCAATCGAAAGTAATCTCCCTAAATGGATAATAGCAATTTTATCACACAGTTTCTCTGCCTCATGCATTTGATGTGTTGAAAAAATAATGCATTTTTCCTGTTTTCTGAATTCTTTGATATACTCTATAACCACTCTTGCAGTAATCACATCCAGTCCCACCGTGGGCTCATCAAGGATTAGCACCGGCGGATCATGAATAATAGCCCGGGCAATTGATAATTTCTGTTTCATTCCGGTTGAAAGCTTATCAACCCTGACATCCTGGAAGTGAGTCATACCCAGAATGTGAAATATCTGAGTCATTCTTTCGTTAATTTCCTGTTTGGTTAAGCCATTTATTTTACCAAAAAAATTGACAGTTTCTCGAGGAGTAAATCGATCGTATAATCCTGTTTCCCCTGAAAGAAAACCAATACTTCTTCTGACTTTGTGCGCTTCCTTAACTACATTATGTCCGTTAACCAGGATTTTCCCTGTGGTAGGAGCCATCATAGTTGCCAAAATGCGAAGCGTGGTTGTTTTCCCGGCTCCGTTAGGTCCTAACAAACCAAAAATTTGCCCTTTTTGGCAGTGAAAATCAATATCATTTACCGCAGTAACCATGCCTCTTTTTTTATCATAAAAAACTTTGGTTAGATTTTTTACCTGGATCAATAGAAACCTTCCTATAATATACTTACTCTGGCAAAATCGATTACAACTTATAATTAATGGTTCTTAAAAATTTTCTTCGTTTTTCAATATCCTCATCTTTTTCTACGCCTTTCGGTATAAAGCCATCCACTACTCCTATAATACCCCTACCCTGTTCTGTTTCGGCTACAATTACTTCTACCGGATTTGCTGTTGCACAGAAGATACTACAAACTTCAGGACATTGTTTGATTGCATTTAAGGCATTAATGGGGAAAGCATCTTTTATAATTACAATAAAGGCATGACCTGCCCCGATTTCCTTTATATTGGAAATAGCCAAAGATTCCAATTTATTGTCATTTCCCTCAGTCCTCACCAGACAGGGACCGGATGCTTCATTAAAGGCTAATCCAAATTTTATCCCGGGTACAGACGAAACCAGAATCTCATAAAGATCTTCGGCAGTTTTGATAAAATGGGCTTGTCCCAGAATAACATTTGTTTCTTCAGGAAAATTCAGTTTTATTGTTTTAATTTCCATATTTATTCTCCTTTTATAAATTTTATTATTTATGTATTTTTATTTCCTATTCTACACATTAGTAAACATCACACCCACACTGAATATTTTCAAGCAAGAGCACCCTTTGGGCTTCAGATGAAAAATGATCATAGGCTTATCTTGATATCTTTATGGTAAAACCTTTTATTTAACCATGAACAACTTCTTAGAAGGTGGTTTTTCATGGTTAAATAAAAAAACTTCTAGCTGAATTATAAAATTAAAGTTGTGGCAATCAGGTATATTTTTTATTATAATATAATATATTAAATAATACTTGCTAAAAATTTCTAATTTTTTGAAATAACAGGAAAATATAGTTGATTATATTCTATAATAGTAAAAAAATAAACAAAATAGTTACCTTTCTATTGTTTTTTTTAATTTTATTAATGGGCTCTTCCCCGGCATTAAAGGCGGAAAACAGAATCAGACCAATCAATATGCCTGAGTTAACTATTCCCATACTTACCTATCACAAATTCTGCATTGGAGATAGCCCTGATAGTTATACTATAAACATTTCCCGATTTGAGCAACAAATGGCTTATCTTGAGGAAAACAAATACCAGGTTATTTCTGTTTCCCAATTAGTAGAGTGTATAGAAAACAATAATTTCCCCGAAAAACCTGTTGTAATTACTATTGATGACGGATTTAGCTCTGTATACAAACTTGCCTATCCGGTATTAAAAAAATTTGAATTCCCTGCCACCCTTTTTTTATATACCAATTTTATCGCTGATGGTCCCAATCAATTATCCTGGCAGGAAATCAGGGAGATGATAGACCAGGGCATGGAAATAGGTTCTCATAGTATTACTCATTGCAATTTACTTCATATGAAAAATAATGAATCACAGACAGATTATTTGAGAAGAATTAAAGATGAAATATTTCTCTCCAGGACAATTTTAGAAAAAAACACCAATAGTTCGGTTATTTCTTTTGCCTATCCTTATGGTGTTTACAGTGAACAAATTAGAATGTTGGCAAAACAAGCGGGTTATCAAGCCCAGCTTAATGTCAACAATATGAATAACACTACTCCGATTGATGCTCATTCCCTTAATCGTCAGATTATTCCGGCTGCATGTTCAATAAAGCAATTTGAGGCATTTCTCCATGAAAAAACCTTACAAGTGAAGAAAGTCTTCCCCCCTGATGGCGCGGTAACCAATAACCAGAAAATAAAGGTCGGCGCAATATTAAATGATCCTCATATTAAAGCCAGTACCTTACATTTTAGATTGAGCGGATCCGGGTTGTTGGATTATAATTACACAAGTGAATTACAGGAAATATCTTTTACCCCGATCGCACCCAAATTGCTTCAAAAGAGATCGTGGATCGCTCAAATTACAGCTTTGGATCAAGAGAATAATTATAAAAGAAAAATATCCTGGTTATTTACAGTGAAGTAGGGTTAGTTGAAAATTACTCAAATTTAGCATCTTTTAATTTTTCTACCATTTTAATAAAATCATCTACCCATTCAGCGTTAAAATTAATACCTTTCTTGGTCTGGATATATTCATCTTTATCCTTAAGTTTCACATAAGTTCTAAGATCAACCCTCTGTGAACCCCTAAATTCTCCAACTGATAAAATTAGCCTTTTATTATCAGTAATATCCAATTTATCTACCTGCCTCATGTGTTTTCTCCTTCCCTTTTATGCATTTATTCTTTCAAATCTATCTTGTATACTGGTCTTAATAAAATAACCCCTCGGAAAATACTTTAATAACATACCAGCTGCCTCCTGTCTTCCTAATTCATATTCCAGTCCTAAAATCTCCATTTTTCCCACATCACAGGAAGTAGTGAAATATTTCTGCACATACTCTCCCAGGTAAGGACTTAGCAAATTAGAAATCAAAAGGGCAATAATAATATTTAAAAGACTGAACATACCGGTAGTAAAAAGTAAAATTAAAAATGCTAATGCCCCTATAAAATTAGCAATAGCCACATCAGTTCCACAACGACGGTGAATGGCCATTTGACAATTTCCCTGTTTTAATAACAATAATCCCTCAATTGCTGCCTGTTCAACCATTTCCGGATTTTGTATCCCGGCAATATAAAAGCCATCTTCTCGGGATAACCCAGAAACATTTAAGCGATATCCTGCCACCCTCTCTAAAACATTTATAGTGGCATGTTCAATTGCATGATTTCTCCTTATATTTTTGCTTTTAGCTATTTTCCATATCTGCTTGGGGACGGTAACCAGTGTCACAAAAGAATATATAGTGAAACCATAAGGTAAAAATATAAGGGCAATAATAAAAAAGAAAAACAAAGGCATTAAAAACATATATAGCAATAATAAAAAAATCAATCCTAAATTACTCTTCTTTCTTCATCAGGTTTTAAAAATCATATCCATATTAACTATTAACTATAAAACTGTCAACCCATTTTGGTAATGGCGGTACTAGAAACAACTAAATATTATCCCGATATAAGTATGTAACAAGGTTAATCTTTTAACAGACTAGACTATTAGATCAATCTACTGGTATTATTTTATTCAAAAGGGAATTGATATTGGTTCAAACCCAACTCCTTTTGAATTATTAAAAGTTGCTCCTGTAATTTTCTATTTATAGGGACACCTTTTTCTTTTCTCTCCAGCCAGGTTAGATATTCTTTTTCCCCGGCAGTATAGATTCTCTCAGCTCCCGGTGCCTTTTTGGAAGAGCGTAATGCCCGCAGAATATTACCGGTATTTTGTTTAAATTTTTCTATATCAATAAATGGTGTTACATCAATCGCTATAAAGA
>CAYWJZ010000003.1:17777-29073 GCA_964458635.1 uncultured Atribacterota bacterium | reverse complement strand
ATTTTTTGCTTTCTTACTTCTGCAAGACGATGAGTAAGCTTATGTGCCAAAGAGATTGGTAAGGGCATTAATTCCGGAGTTTCCCGGCAGGCATACCCAAACATCATTCCCTGATCACCGGCACCGGTAAATGCAATTTTATCCTTTTGCGGTACATTTTTTTCTTCTCTTGCTTCCCAGGCATAGTTTACACCAATAGCAATATCCTGGGACTGTTCCTCAATAGAAGTTAATACAGCACAAGTATCACAGTCAAAACCATATTTTGCCCGGGTATAACCAATATCTCTAACAGTATCACGAGCTATTTTGGGAATATCTGCATAAATTTGAGTAGTAATTTGTCCGGCTATCAAAATTAATCCAGTTGCCACTAGTGTTTCTACAGCAACCCTGGCTTCAGTATCCTGTTTATATATTTCGTCAAGTATTGCATCAGATATTTGATCTGCAATTTTATCAGGATGACCTTCAGTAACTGATTCCGAAGTAAAAAAATAATTGTTCTGCAATGTAGAAGCCTCCTCTTTAAAATTATATATTCAACTTAGTAAATATTACGTCCACATAACGGTTGGCTTTAAAAGCCTCTAAAAGAGGCTTAAGTTTTTATTAGCTATTTTTCTCTGTTCTTTTCTGGATATCTATTTTGGGTTCTAATTAAGAGTATTTCAGTTAGCATAGCTTTATCTTGATGGTAAAACCATTTTATTTAGCCATTACTATCTTCAAAGAAGAAGGGTTTTTATGGTTAAATAAAAAAATATTGCTCAAGTTAGAGATATTTCTTATACCTATCATCCTTGGCCATCTGATTGATAATATTCTTGATATCTCCTTCGCGATTTTTGGGATAAATTAATTGTATAGGGCCATTATTAATAATAACCAGATCTGATAAGCCAATTGTCACAGTCAATCCTTGGTCATTAATAATAATGCATCGATTGGTATCAATACCTTCATGTTCACCCTGGATAATATTTCCGTTGGCATCATGTTGTACAAATCTTTCAATAGCATGCCAGGAACCAATGTCTTCCCAAACAAGTTGCCCCTCAATTACCAGCAAATCATCTATTTTTTCCAATATTCCATATTCAAAAGAAATATATTCCAAATCTTTAAAATGTTTCTTGATGACTTCGTTTTTTTCTAATGTCCCGATACATTCGGCAATCTTCTGAATTGACTGATAGAGTTGTGGCATCCATTGTTCAAATAGACTTAATATTATTTTGCCGGGGAAAAAATAAATTCCACTATTCCAGAAAAGTTGATACTCTTTTTTGTTCTTTTCAATCCATTCGGTATTCGGCTTTTCTTTGAATTTTCTAATTTGATAAACACTTTGATTTTCATCCTCCATAATTTGTTTGCCGGTACAGATATATCCATATCTTTTTTCATCTCTTTTTGGTTTTATACCCATAATTACAGGCTTTTGAAATTTATGAATTAGTTGGAATGCATTATTGACAATTTGCTGAAATTTCTCTTTTTCCGGTATAAAATGATCTATGGGAAAAATAGCTATATCTATATCATCATGTTGATAATGTGTGATCATTAGAGTTGAAAGTGCTATACTGGCAGCAGTATCTCTCCCAACAGGTTCAATAATATAATTTAATATATCAATCTCAGGTACCATTTCTTTAATAGGCTGAAACAAATCTTCAATGGTAGCAATATAAATGTCATCGGTACTAAAAAAAGGCAACAGTCTTTCAAATGTATCTCTTAACATACTATTACCGCTGGGTGATGATAATAATTGTTTTGGCCTATTAAACCTACTATGAGGCCAGAAACGTTTTCCTCTTCCTCCGGCCAGTATTAAAGCAATTTTTTTCATTTTTCTCCAACTTTTTTTACATTCTTTCATTTTAAGAAAATACCGCACCCGCATAGCGGGTGGCTTTAAGAACTGCTAAGGGGTCAAATATTTCCTATTTACTTTTTAGTATGGTTAATAAATTATTCTTGGATTTCTTGACTTAATATGTTATCAACTTCTTCAATATTAAAACCACGATATTGAGCATAATAATCCAATACTTTATCTGTATAACCATTAGGGATATCGTTGTCCTGTGAAACAAGCTCTTGTATTTTAAAGGGACCATGATTGTATGCAGTGAGTGCCAATTTTAAATCCCCAAAATCGTCATAGAGTAAAGATAAGTAATGGAGCCCGATTTTTATATTTTTTTCCGGATTAAACAATGTTTTCTCTGCTCCGTCCCATTTAATTCCAATATTTTCCGCTAATTCCCGAGCTATAAAGCGTCTTACCTGGCATAACCCGTAGGCATAAGAATCAGAAACAGCATCTACTATAAAATTACTTTCTACTTTCACCAAAGCAGATACAAGCAATGGATTAAAGTTATATTTTAGAGATGTTTCATAGACAGTCTTGGCAATTTCATATATAGTTTCACTGTCCAATTGACTATTATTAGCTGAAATGATCTTTACTATGCGATTAATATAATATTCCCTTTTATTTTCTTCGGAAATCATACCGGTTAACTCTTGAAGCTGCATATAAATTTCTGTAAATTGATCCTTACTAATTCTTTCTTTAGAATACTCTTCAAATTGTGTAAAAATTAGATCCAATTTATTGTTTTGTTCGGCGATCTTTTCTTTCAATATCTGACTTTCTTTATTTACCTCCAAATAGGAGGAAGATATTTCATCTAGAGATTTATAGAGTTGGTTTATTTGAACCTGCCCACTGATCAATAAAATTAACAAGATTACCAAGAAAATAAAGACAACATGACTAAAATAGCGATCTAAAATATTACTTTTTTTCACTTTTTTCTTAGTTTTTTTTGGTTTTTCTATATCTTTACTTTTAATCATTGTATCACCTAAATTCCTTTTATGGTAAATATTTCATGAAATATATAATTAACGTATTTTGCTTCCTGCTTTAATATCTTTTTCGGTAGTCAGTAGAATTGTTTTATCTCCGTCTGAGGCAGCCAAAAGCATTCCCTGAGATTGAATGCCTCTGATTTTTGCCGGGGCTAAATTAAATACAACTACAATATTTTTTCCAATAATAGTTTCAGGTAAGTAATGTTTCTTTATACCTGCTACCAGGGTTCTTACTTCGCTTTTGAAATCAACTTTTAATTTTAACAGTTTATCAGTTCCGGGAACATCTTCTGCTGAAATAATTTTCCCTACCCTTAAATCCAATTTTTTAAATTCATCAAGAGAGATGGTTTGAGTTTTTTCTCCAGTGGATATGTCCTCTTTTGTGGGTTTTTTTGCTTTATTTTCTCTTTTTTCTTCGATTCGGGGAAAAAGGTTATCACCGGGGTTTACCAAAGTACCGGGCTTGAGTTTACCCCACCTAGTATCTTCCGGAATAGTTACTTTTTCGATATCTTCCTTTATACCCAGTTGATTCCGTATTTTTGTCGCTGTTTCCGGCATAAAAGCAGAAACTAATAGAGAAATTATGCGCAGAGATTCTGCTAGATAATAAATTACTTGATTTAATCTTTCTTTTTTGCTTTTGTCTCTGCCCAATAACCAGGGTTCGGTTTGATCAATATATTTATTTGTCCTTCTTATTAGTGTCCAAATGTTCTCCAGGGCAAGATTGAAAGACATCTGGTCCATGTTATCGATAACCTTGTTAACTGTTTGTTCAGCTAATTTTTTTAGGTCTAGATCATACGTTTCTTCTTCCGGGGCAGCACTCGGTATTTTACCATCACAAAATATTTTTGCCATAGCAATTGTCCTGCTTAGTAAATTGCCTAAATCATTGGCTAAATCATAGTTTATTCTCTGGATAAGTAATTGTCTTGAAAAATTCCCATCCTGGCCAAATGATAGCTCTCTTAGTAAAAAATACCGGAAAGCATCAGCAGTGTATTCTGCTGCAACTTGATAAGGATCCACGACATTCCCTTTTGATTTTGACATTTTTTCACCTTCGATAGTCCACCAACCATGAGAAAAAACCATTTTTGGTGGTTGGATGCCAGCAGCCATAAGCATAGTGAACCAGATGATTGTATGAAATCTCACTATATCTTTACCTATCAAGTGAACAGCCTCAGGCCAATAGAAATTAAATTTCTTTTCGTCGATTCCGTATCCAGCTACGGTGAGATAGTTGATTAATGCATCAAACCATACATAAATCACATGCTTGGAATCAAAAGGAACATCAATCCCCCAATTGAGACTGGTTCTGATACGGGTAACACTCTGGTCTTTTAAACCTCCCTGAATAAAACGAATTATTTCATTTTTTCTGGATTCCGGTTGAATACAGGTAGGGTTTTCCTGAATATGCTGAAGTAATCTGTCCTGGTATCGACTCATTTTGAAAAAATAACTCTCTTCTTTGAATTTTTCAATTGGACGGCCGCAGTCCGGACATTTATTTCCTTCAATTTGGGTTTCAGGCCAGAATGTTTCACAGGGGATACAATACCATCCCTCGTATTTTCCTTTGTAAATATCACCTTTTTCATATAACTGATTGAATATTTTTTGGACAACTTCTTCATGCCTTTTTTCGGTGGTTCGAATAAAATCATCTGGCCGGATATTTAAAGTAGGCCAGAGATTTTTAAACTTTTTTACAACTTGATTAGCCAGTTCCAATGGTTCTATTCCCATTTTTTCGGCAGATTTTGCTATTTTCTGTCCATGCTCATCTGTTCCGGTAGCAAAAAGAACATCAAATCCTCTGAGACGCTTATATCTAGCCATGGTGTCGGCAGCGATTGTAGTATAAGCATGACCTATATGGGGCACATCATTAACATAATAAATAGGAGTGGTGATATAATAAGCTTTCCCTTTTTCCATTTTTCTTTTTATAATCCTTTCTCTTTATTCTTTATTAACAAGATATTTTGATAAACCCAATTTTTGGGTACGTCATATTCGGTGGTAATAAGTAGAACAATATCTTTATTATAATATCCCTTTTTTAAGTAATTTATTATCTTTTTTTTAACTTCACTTTTTTTCTTTGTATCCTCTATTACATATGTTTCTGCATTCACCTTTTCTTTAAAGCCCTCTAAAACCAGGGTTAACTCTCCTCTAATTTCCTTGTTGCTTAAATCATCAATGATTTCAGATAGATAGCCTCTTTTTATTTCTTCAAATTTCTTAGTTAATTCTCTATTAACAACAATCTTTCTGTCCCCCAGTTTATTTTTAATGATTTTTAAAGTATCCCTAATTCTGTGAGGAGAATCAAAAAAAATTATTGTTCTTTTCTCATATTTTAAATCATTAAATAATTTTTCTCTTTCACTCTTTTTTTTGGGAGCAAAACCTTCAAAAGCAAATCGGTTTATCTCTAACCCTGATATCGCCAATGCTGCCGTTAAAACGGAAACTCCGGGGATAGGAACAACCTGGAATCTATTTTCAATTACTAAATTGATAATTTCATAGCCCGGATCACAAATTCCAGGCATACCTGCGTCTGAAACCAGAGCAATATGCTGACCACTTTTTAAACATTTTAAAATATATTGACTCTTTTTATCTTTATTAAATTCATGATAACTGGTTAGGGGTTTATCAATATTGTAATAATTTAATAATTTTCTGGTGCGCCTGGTATCTTCAGCTGCAATTAAATCTACATCACGCAGAATATTCAAGCTTCGCAGGGTAATATCCTCTAAATTTCCGATAGGGGTACCACATATATATAGTTTTCCTTGAGCTGTAGATTCTTCCAAAACACTTCCTTATAATCTTTTTAATGATTTAATAAGCGAGGAGACAAAACTTCTAATTCCGTCCCCCCTTCTTTTCGTGATTCAATAAGGAATCTCTTTGCTTTTTCATTTTTTCTGGTATGGATAAATTGTAACAACTTTGGCTCAAATTGGTATTTTTTAAGCAACATGACAACTGGAACAAACCTATCGGCTCGGTGAATGAGATATAGTCGACCTCTCTTTTTTAATAAAAAGTGGCAGATTGATATAAGACTTTCAAGATCAATATTAACTTCATGTCTTGCCAATAATTGACTGTTTCTTACGTTCTGTTTTCCTTTACCAAGTGGTATATAAGGAGGATTGGCAGTGGCTACATCAAAGGATTCACTTTGAAATTGCTTAAATAAATTCCTCATATCATCTGAAATAACAGAAATGCTTTCTTCAAGATTATTCAAAGAAACATTTCTTCGGGCAATATTAGCTAACTTTTCTTGTATCTCTACCGCAAAAATAGTATTTTTTTTAGTTGGGTTATAAATCATCAGGGGTATAATGGCACATCCGGTTCCCAAGTCTATTACCCTTTCTCCATATCTTACTTTCACAAACCCTGATAGTAGAATTGAATCTTGTGAAAAACAATAATTGTTTTTATCCTGAATAATTCTTAGTTTATTATTCCCCAATATTTCAATTATTTCTCCCGGACTTAGATTTACTTCCTGCATGGTCATTGTTCCCATTTTTCTCTTTAGAATTATCATAACATTCTTCAAATTTAACTTTGACCCTGTTTCTGATATGTTCATTATCTTCTTTTTCAATTGTTTCCATTACTATATATCGGCTTAATATATTAACTTCAATAACTTTTCCTTCTTTGCCTTCCTTGGTTTTTATATAGTTACCAAGTTTGGGATATTTTTTTAATTCTTCTTTGTAGAATTGTGATTCAAAATTAAGGCAACACTTTAACCTTCCGCAAGTTCCCGATACTTTAGATAGATTCAAAGCAACGCTTTGCATTTTTGCTACATTAATGGGAACAGGTTTGAATTCATTCATAAAGCTAGAACAGCATAAAGGCCTTCCACAAATTCCCAACCCCCCTATCATTTTTGCTTTGTCTCTAACACCTACTTGTTTTAGTTCAATCTTTGTTTTAAATATTGAAGCTAATTCTTTAACTAAATTGCGAAAATCAATACGATTATCAGCACAAAAGTAGAAAATGAGGCGACTTTTATCAAATAAATATTTACATCTAATAAGATGCATATCTAACTGATATTTTTTAATTTTCTCATGACAAATATTGTATGCCTCACGTTCATCTATCTGTATATTTTCCCATTTTTCAAAATCATTCTTTGTTGCCTTGCGAACTATTTTTTTTAATGGCGCTTCTAACTCTTCGGGCTTAATATATTGTACCGGCACTACAACTTTCCCTATATCCAGACCCATGGAAGTTTTTACCACACACAGGTCTCCAACATCCAGGATATATTTGCCATTCTTAAAATAATAAATAAAACTTGAACTACGAAACTGAATACCAATAATTTTTGGCATTATTTATCACCTAACTGAATCAAAATATTTTCTAAAAGTGTTCTGGGATTAATATGTATTTCCATTTTTTCCGGAATGTTTACTAAATATTCTAAAATATGAATGACCTTCTCTCTTGAATAGTATTCCGCATAGTGTCTAAGTACGTTTATATGGTCCTGAAAAATAATTTTTTCTCGTTCTGCACCAATCTTAAACAAAAGAATATCACGGAACCATAATACCATCATCTCTGTAAAACTGGAAAAATAATTTACAACTTCGCCGAACATTTTTTCTGAACTAAAGATATAATCCATCGTTTCTTCGGGTTTCATATTTGCCAGGATATCAATGCATTGTTGATATTCTTTCATTTTTTCCTGGTTTTCCACCAAATTAAATGCTTTTCCTGGATTTCCATATGTTAATTTAATGAGATTTTCTATCTTTTCTTCTTTTTCTAGAGGTATTTTTTTTCTTAACACCTCTCGTTGATTTGCAATTTTTAAAGGTTTAAATAACAACTGACAACAACGAGATAGAATAGTGGGCAATATTTTATCGGGGAAAGCAGTAACCAATATAATTATGGCATATTCTGGTGGATCTTCCAAAATTTTTAATAAAGAATTAGCAGCTTCTATGGTCATTTGATCGGCATTGTCAATAATATATATCTTTTTTTTATTTTCCAATGGCTGAAAATAGATTTTATTTTTTAATTCTCTGATTTGATCTATTTTTATGGTTAAATTATGCGGAAACACAATATTAAAATCAGCACTCATGCCTTTCTCAATTTTCAGGCATGAGGAACATTGATTACAGGGGTTTTGTTCTTTAGAAAGATTGATACAATTTACTGCCTTACTAAAGGCGATGGCAGTCATCTTTTTACCAATGCCTTCCTTACCAATAAAAAGATAGGAGTGACCTATTTTATTATATTTTATTCTATTTTTTAGTATTTCGATTGGGTTTTTATGCCCAACAATATTTTTAAAATCTATCATATTCTGTCCAAACATCTCTTATATCTATAATTTTTTTTCATCTACTTTTACCTTTTTAACAGTATTCTGTTAAATTTTTGAGGTAGTTGCTGATTTAATCTATTGACAATATCATTCAATACTAAATGAATATCACGATTAGTATTAATTACTCGAATTCTGTCCGGATTCTCTCTGGCAATTTGATGATATCCATCTCTTACTCTATCTAAAAATAATTTACCGTTTATCTCTTTCTTGCGTATAAACTCATCTTCAAAACGCATTTCCTTACCCTTATTGAAGAGGGTTGATCGTTGTAAACCAATTTCAGTGTCAACATCCAAAAAGAATGTAATATCAGGAATAATATTTTCTACGGCAAAAGAATTTAAAAATTCAATAATTTTCATATCAATACCCCTGCCAAAACCTTGATAGGCGGTCGTGGAATCAAAAAAACGATCACTAATAACAATATGCCCGCTTTCTAAAGCAGGGCGAATGTTAACCCTGACATTCTCCGATCTTGAGGCAGCAAATAATAGCAATTCTGCCTTGTAACCCAATCCTTCACTTTCTTTTTCCAGCAATATTTTTCTGATTTTATCACCGGACAGAGTACCACCAGGTTCCTTGGTCAATATTGTTTTAAAACCATTTTCTGAAAAAATATGGTACAATCTACGCGCAACGGTAGTTTTTCCGGAGCCTTCAAATCCCTCTAGTGATATAAAATAACCTTTTTTCATGATTTTTCTTCTTGTTCAATATTTTCTTCTTTTTCTACCATTGCTTTCAGTAAATCCCTCATAGTAACAATTCCTACCAGGTGGCCATTTCTTACCACGGGTAAATGGTGAATTTTGCTGCGAATCAACAAGTCTGCTGCCATAACTTCATTATCTTCTTCATTAATTGTGATAATATTTTTTTTCATAAACTCTTCAACTTTATGATGAGCATATTCTTTTAATTTTTTAGAGAGCTGTGTAAACTCAGTAATAAATGAATTATTGTTAATAATTCCTAAATAATTCGGTAGCAATGATTTTATAATATCATGATAAGATATAAAACCAACTATCCTTTGCTCCTCATCTACTACCGGTATATCATTGATCCGTTGAATAGCCATAATCTGTATTACCTCCTCTAAAAGGCAATCCGGTAGTACACTTGTAGTATCTCTTACCATAACATCTTTTATTTTCACAAACCCCACCTACTATCTTTACTTTAATTTAGTTACTTTTACACAGGGTAGACACCGAATAATATCTTCTTTATTGTGGAATTCTTCTTCCTCTGTTAAAGCACTGGCTAATCCACAAGCCATGGCAAATTGAATCATTCCGGTCATATCTGCTTTTTCCTCTTCAACCATTTTAATGGCAAATCCAGCAAGCATGGCTTCAGCTGTCCCAATGATATTTACAACTTCTTTATTTACACTTTCGGCTAACCACACCTCCTCCTTGGTTGCAATAATATCCTTGGTGTTCTGATAGGATATTACGGCAATCTGGGGACCACGGTTAGCAATTTCATGGGCAATCTTTATAGCAGCCTCCTGGTTATTTACGACTTTATCAAAAACACGATTACCAGATGCCCTTAAATCCGGTTTTGCTAGTTTAGGTTTAGCCTCCAAACCTTTTTCAAAAGGAATTCCCGAGGCATCCAGTATAGTATTTACCTTTTTCTGATGAGCTAAATTAATAAGTTGATAATAGACATCGTCCGGAATATCATTTGGCAGACTACCCGAAAGAGTTACAATTTTACTCTGGGACATAACACGAGAAAATATTGATTTAAATCTTTCAAAATCCCGTTTGGTTATTCTTGGCCCGGGATCACTTAATAAGGTGTGTGTTTTATTTTGTTCCTCGACAATGATAATATTTGTTCTTGTTTCTTCTTCTATGTGCCAAAAATTGGTAGTAATTCCATTCTCTCTAAGTTGTTCAGCAATAAAATGGCCGGCATGTCCACCCAAAAAACCCAGTGCCATAGTGTCTAACCCATAAGCTCTTACTGCCTTTGACACATTAATACCTTTTCCACCAGGAATTCTAGTCACTTTTTTTACCGTATTATATTTATCCAGCTTAAATTCTTTCATCTCCAGGGTAATGTCAAGTGCCGGATTAAGGGTTACAGTGGTAATCATTGGTAATTCTTTAACAATCCTTTCATATTTTGCTTTCAAAAACTAAAATAGCATTTCCAGATAACTAATATATATTTTTTCTAAATTATATCTTAAGTAAAAAAATATATCAAAAACTTGATTAATTTTTTCCTGGTTTAAATAGTTTAATCAGAATAATTCCACCTATAAATCCACCAATATGGGCAAACCAGGCTACACCAGAATTAGCTCCCTGTAGAGACAAATTTGAAAATCCATAAAATAACTGAAAAATGATCCAGAGACCCAGCACAAAAAGTGCCGGCATTTTAATTAATCGTATAAAAAACCCAAAGAAAATGAGAGTGGTGATCCTGGCTCTTGGAAAAAGAATAAAATAAGCCCCTAATATTCCGGCAACTGCCCCACTTGCTCCAATCATTGGAATTTTTGAGTAAGGACTTATCAAAATCTGTATTAAGGCAGCAAAAATACCACAGAGAAAATAGAAGAATATAAAACCGAATTTACCCAGATAATCTTCTATATTATTGCCAAAAATCCAAAGATAAAGCATGTTCCCGAATAAATGAACAAAACTTCCGTGCATAAACATAGATGTAAAAATAGTTAGATATATGGGTGTTGGTCCATACGGAAACAGGTCTGTTCCCTGGGTTATTTCTAATGGAACCAGTCCGAAAGCATATATAAATCCCATACTATCCGTTATTATAAATAATTGATAATAATATACCAATCCATTGAGAATAATAAAAATAATTGTAACAATGGGTATTTTTCTAGTTGGCATTTCATCCCAAAGTGGAAACATAAACCATCCTTATCTTTAGTTTTCATTAAAAACATATTAA
>CAYWJZ010000003.1:14310-17677 GCA_964458635.1 uncultured Atribacterota bacterium | reverse complement strand
TTTTTTCTGTTTACTAAAGCGGGCAATATAATGTGCCTATATTTGCTAAATACATTATTGTTAGGGCTTAAAGACAAATTCTAAAGGGGATTTATCCAGGTAATGGTATTGATAAAGAATGAATTCTATAATTCTTCTGCTGGCTTGACCATCACCATAAGGAGATTTATGGGTAATCATTCTTTGATAATCATCTCTTCCTGAAAGCAGTTTATTGACTTCCGCTAAAATATTTTTTGTTTCGGTACCGACTAATTTTGCTGCTCCAATTTTTATCACTTCTGGTCTTTCTGTTTCTGATCGCAAAACTAACAAAGGCTTTCCCAACGCAGGCGCTTCTTCCTGAACACCACCTGAATCAGTCAGGATAAGCGTAGATATAGCCATCAAATGAGCCATCTCTTTATAGTCAAGGCTATCTGTTAAAATTATATTTTCTTTATCACTTAAATGATTGAATATCATTTCTCTTATAATAGGATTTTTATGTAATGGAAATACTATGACTAAATCTTTTTGTTTTTGATTAAGTAATGATAATACTTTGCATAGATTTTCAAGTGGTTTCCCCCAATTTTCACGTCTATGCATGGTTACCAATAATATTTGCTTATCACTACCAAGCAAGGCATTTATTTTATCATCATTAAAATAAATCTTTTTCTTCTGCATTAACATCAAAGCATCAATTACGGTATTACCGGTGACAAATACATTTTTTTTAGGGACACCTTCTTTTAGAAGAGCTCTTGCCGTCGTTATTGTTGGGGTAAAATGATAATCTGCCAATACAGTTGTTAAACGTCGGTTTATTTCTTCCGGAAAGGGATAATATTTTTTTGAGGTCCTCAGCCCTGCTTCAATATGTCCAACATTTATTTTTTGATAAAAAGCAGCCAGGGCGGCTGAAAATGTTGTAGTCGTGTCTCCCTGTACCATTACCAAATCAGGTTGGCATATTTTTAAAACCTTCTCTAATTTTATCAAGGCCTGGGAATTGATTTGAGAGAGTGATTGCCCGTGTTTCATAATACCCAGATCATAATTCGGATGAATCTTGAAAAGATTAATCATTTGATCAAGCATTTCACGATGTTGAGCAGTTAATATTATAATTGTTTCTATCCAATTTGGGTATTTTGTTGCTTCCATGATAGCAGGGTACATTTTAATTGTTTCCGGGCGTGTTCCAAAAATGAAAGCAATTTTTATTTTTTTATTTTTCTTTTTATTCATAATAAATTTCTTCTATACCTGCTTCTTTTAATAGATCCCTTGCAAATTTATCGGGATAATCATGCTGATAAAATATCCTGGTAATCCCGGCATTGATAATCATTTTTGCACAAGTAATACAGGGTTGGTTGGTACAGTAAATATAACTACCCTGGATACTGATGCCATACATTGCTGCCTGTATAATTGCATTTTGCTCAGCATGTAGCCCACGGCAAAGCTCCTGATGTTCACCGGATGAAATGTTTAGTTCTTCTCTCAGGCATCCTCTTTCTTCACAATGCACAAGTCCCCTAGGTACCCCATTATAACCGGTAGCAAGTATGCGCCTCTCCTTTACAATAACTGCTCCAACATTTCTCCGTAAACAGGTAGAACGACTTGCCACAAGTTCGGCAATTTTCATAAAATATTGATCCCAGGAAGGCCTGGACATAGGTGAACCCCCCAAAAAATAGTATCGAGTCGTGAGTATCTAGTATCTAGTTCAAATAAAAAAACAAATAAATACAAAAAACATTTAGCTAATGCACCTAAGTAATAATTTAAATAGTCGTTCATATAAAATTAGTATCGAGTTCAAATAATTAAAGTTGTCAGTTTTCAGTTTATAGTTAAATACAAAAATACAATATACCAATTTACTAATCAAAACAGTATAACGCTAAAAAAACAAAGAATTTGAAATCTTATCTGGATCTAAAACTAAAAACCAAAAACCATAAACTAAAAACGTTTTTCCAATTGACTAAATACTAAATACCAACGACTTACGACTATTATGTTTCATTTATTCTTCCAGTATTTCTACTACATGCTCGATACATGAAACTCGATACCAATTTTATTTGGTTCCGAATAAACGATCTCCTGCATCACCTAATCCGGGAACAATATAAGCATGCTCATTTAAACCCTCGTCTACAGTTGCTGTATAGATTATAATATCCGGAAAATGTTTTTTCATCATCATAATTCCTTCAGGAGCAGCTACCAGACACATAAATTTTATATTGGAATTGGTAAATTTCTTAACATATTCAATAGATGCTACCGCTGTTCCGCCGGTTGCCAGCATAGGATCCACTACAATAACTTCTCTTTTATCAATATCTTTAGGTAATTTCGCGTAATAGCATACCGGTTCTAATGTAGCGGGATCACGATACATACCAATATGTCCAACCTTTGCCGAGGGTATCAACTTTAATATTCCATCTACCATTCCCAGCCCTGCCCGGAGAATTGCTACAATTGCCATTTTTTTACCAGAAATTATCCTGCCTTTAGTTTTTGCAATTGGTGTCTCTATGTTTATTTCTTTCAGTTCGATATCCCGGGTTACTTCATATGCCATTAAGTTTGATAATTCATCTACAAGTTCACGGAAATCTTTCACGTCTGTTTTTTTGTTCCTAATCATAGTTAGTTTGTGTTGAATCAAAGGATGATCCAGAACGATTATATCTTTCAAATTAAATCCTCCTTGAATATTTTGTTACTTGTTTATGTAAAACCTTTACATCTGTATTATCATTCAACACTGGTTAAAAAAATCTTCCACTTTTTTTAGACGGAGAACATGGCGGTTTTCCCTACTAAATTCAGTAATCAACCATATTTTTACAATATCTTTAGCTAAATCCGGGCCAATTACCCTTCCTCCCATAGTTAAAATATTTGAATCGTTATGTTCTCTGGTCATTCTAGCAGAAAAGGTATCATGACATAAAGATGCTCTAATACCCTTAATTTTGTTAGCAGCAATTGACATGCCTATTCCCGTACCACAAAGAAGAATGCCGTATTGGTATTCCTTTTTGGCCACCGCCCAGCCAACTTTATGGGCATAATCCGGATAGTGCACCGATTTTTTATCATAGCAGCCAAAATCCTTCAATTCATATCCTGTTTCTTTTAAATAACTTATAATTTCAGCTTTTAGATCATAACCACCATGATCACTGGCAATAGCAATTTTTTTCATTTTTTAACTATCTCCCCTTACTCTTAAACGATAAATTAATTTATCTATATCCTGTTTCAACTGTTGACAGATTTTATCATAGAAAGATAAATGTTTTCCATAAGGATCTTCCACTTCTTCATTTATAATTTGATTCCTCTGCCA
>CAYWJZ010000003.1:10742-14210 GCA_964458635.1 uncultured Atribacterota bacterium | reverse complement strand
GAATGAGCTTGATAATTTAATTCAGGAGTAGAATCCTCTTTCTCTTTTTGGAATAAAGCTTGAGCAATAATGCTGCGACAGGTATTTCCTGTACATACAAAAAGTATTTTCTTTTGTTTCAAACTAAACTCCTTTTTTTATTTCCGGGAAGTGTTGGCAAATGCTATAATACCTCTATCGTTTTGATAATAATCCTTGAATGTGATAATTTCTTTTTTATAAGAACCGTTGAGAGTAATTATTTGGCTAATAGCTTTTCTTTGTTTGTGTCCAATCTCTAAAGCCAAAAAACCATTACTTTTTAAATATTTAGGAGATTGTTGAATAATTTTTCGATAAAAATTCAAACCATCCTTGCCACCATGGAAAGCTTCATAGGGTTCATATAAGGTTATTTCTTCTGATAATTCCTCCCACTCATCATGGGCAATATATGGTGGATTAGATATAATACCATCAAAAACAATCGTCTGCTTGAAAACACCCAATGATTGGAATAGGTCACCCTGAAAAAGATTAATTTTATTCTGGCAATGGTAATTTTTTATATTTTCATCAGCCAGATTAAGAGCTTTTTGAGAAATATCTATACCATAAAAATAGATATCTTTATCAGTTTTTTGAAAATGATTGCAGATCGTTACAGGTATCACACCAGATCCGATTCCAATATCAAGGAATAAATAACTCTCTTTTTTTTGCAAGGTATTAATTAACTGAATTACCTTCTCTACCAAAATTTCTGTTTCGGGACGGGGTATCAAGACATCTTCTGTAACCTTGAAATCCAATCCCATGAAATTTTGCAAACCGGTAATATGTTGGATGGGAACTCCTTTACTTCTCTGGTGTATCCAGTGGCAATATTTTTGTACTTTTTTAGAAGCAACGGGTAAATCAGGGTATAGATATAAATAAAACTTTTTTTTATTCAGGAGATAGCTTAATAATAATTCTGTTTCCTGATTTGCATTAGAGTTTCCGCTTTTTTTTAATTTTAACTGACCTTGGGTTAAAAGCTCACCAATACATATATTTTTATTCATATTCTTATTAATTAAAACTGACCTTCACTTATTTTCTTTAAAAGATGAAATTAAATCATACAGATTACCATCGAGCATTTCTTCCAGATTATGAAAATTTACATTAATACGATGGTCGGTAACCCTGTTTTGTGAAAAATTATAGGTTCTGATCCGTTCACTTCGATCACCGGTTCCTACCTGTTTTTTTCTTTGTTGATCAATCTCCTGATTTTGTTCTCTCTGCAAGCGGTCCAGCAATCGTGCCCGTAATATTTTTAGCGCCTTTGCTTTATTTTTGTGCTGTGATTTTTCATCCTGACAGGTTACTACTATTCCTGTAGGAAGATGGGTAATCCTCACTGCCGAATCTGTTGTGTTTACACTCTGTCCTCCTGGTCCCGTTGATCTAAAACGATCTATTTTTAACTCATTTGGATTGATTTGCATTTCTATTTCTTCTGCTTCGGGTAATATGGCAACAGTAACAGTAGAAGTATGAATTCTGCCGCCTGATTCGGTAACCGGTACTCGTTGAACTCGATGAACGCCACTTTCCTGTTTTAATGAACCAAAAACGTTTTTACCTGAAATTCCAAAAATGATTTCCTTAAAACCACCAATTCCGGTCGGATTGGAGCTCATTATTTCTACTTTCCAATGATTTCTTTCGGCAAAACGGGAATACATGCGAAAAAGATCACTTACAAATAAGGCGGCTTCATCCCCTCCTGCTCCAGCCCTTATCTCTACAATAATGTCTTTTTTGTTTCTTGGATCTTCCGGGAATAATAGTTCGTTTAATTCTTCTTTTAACTTGTCTCTACGATTTTTCAATAGGGCTATTTCATCATCTATCATTTTCTTTAATTCAGAATCATTCTCGCCTTTTTTTAACTGAGCATTTTCTTGAATTTCTTTTTCTATTTTTCTGTATTCGCTAAAAAGTTGGACGGTTTTAGCAATTTCACTGTGTCTTTTTGCCAGTTTTTGAAATTTTTCTTGATCTGCGATAATTTCTGGTTTTGATAACTCTTTATTTAAATTATGGTATTCTTTTTCAAGTTCTTCCAGTTCTTTAAACATATTTATACAGCTTTCTCATTTTCCTTTCTCTTTTTCCAGGGATGTCCACAAGACATCTCTCCCTCAGGACAAGGACCTATCAGGCAAGGAGGTCCTGCATCATTAAATATTGTAGGGGCAATTTTTTTAGTCATCTTTAACATCTCAATTGCTATTCCTCTTATTTCCCATTGTGCTCGGTTACAACATCTCAATCGGAAAAAATGAATTAATTCTCGAGCATTCGCAGTAAATATAATACTGGTATTGATAGCTTGGGACAAAATATAACGAGCATCCTCGGCGGGAATATCTTTTTCTACCATTTCCTGATATAAATCATGGTTATTCGATAATTGTTTTTGAAATTTTAATAATAATTCTCTGTTATTTTGGATTGCTGGAGGTATAATGTATCCCTGTTCTTTTCCAACTTTAACATACCTTTGACTTCTTTGAGAAAAAGATGCAATTCGGTGTCTTACAAGTTGATGTGTAGCAACTCGAGAGATATCTTCGATACCAAAAGTAAAAGATACATGTTCCAAAACAGAAAAATGACCCAATCTCATTATTTTTTTTATAAGTTTTTTCTCTGCACTTCTATCTGTAAATTCTGCTATTTCCCTAATTGATTTTGCAGAATAACATACACGTGCTGACTGAGCTACTGTTTCTTCCGGATTTCGAGTATAATTAATCAGCTGTATTTTCATATTAACTTTAAATTCCTGCTTTTTTAAGTTTTTCTTATTTTTTAACTTGATGATGCTGGCGACATCTGGCCTCATAACTTTCATTAGCACCAATCAAAATAGTTGGATCATTATAATTTGCCGGTTCCCCATTTACCAATCTCTGGGTACGAGTGGCAGGCTTCCCGCATATCATACAAATTGCATGCAATTTATCTACATATTCAGAAATTGCTAATAATTTTGGAATAGGGCCAAAAGGTTCACCGCGAAAATCCTGGTCAAGACCGGCAATAATTACTCTCTTACCATTATTTGCCAATGTTTGGCAAATTTCGACAATTTCCTCATTTAAGAATTGTGCTTCATCTATAGCAATGACATCTGTGTCCTGTTTTATTTTTTTTAGTATTTCTTTGGGTTGTTCAATACAAACAGCTTTTACCCTGCTACCATTGTGAGAGTAAATATACTGGAATTCATAGCGATTATCAATCATAGGTTTAAATATCTCTACTTTTTTCCTAGCAATTTGAACGCGTCTTACTCTCCTTATAAGCTCTTCACTTTTTCCGCTGAACATACTTCCACAAATTACTTCAATACTGCCACCTTCACAGGTCTCATGCATTGATTCCCTCCAAAAATATATCTAAATTATAGTAAATATCGCACCCGAAAAA
>CAYWJZ010000003.1:6656-10642 GCA_964458635.1 uncultured Atribacterota bacterium | reverse complement strand
TTAAAAGATAGTAATGATCAAATAAAAAACAGAGCTTTTGCCCTGTTTTTTATCAATTCTTTATTTACCAATGTTTATATTTTTTCCCATTTTGGCTCAAGTTTTATCTCATTCTTTTTTTTGTTCCTGATCTTCATTGCTTTCTTCTGATTCCAACTCGAGATTATATCTTCGATTAAACTTTTCTACTCTCCCGGCAGAATCAAATATCTTCTGTTTACCAGTAAAAAAAGGATGACAGGCAGAACAAACTTCTACATGTATTTCTCCTTTTGTTGATTGGGTTTCGAAGCTATTTCCACAGGCACATACAACCTTAGCTTTTCCGTATTTTGGATGAATTCCTTTTTTCATAATTTACTCACCTTCATTCTTTCTGTTCTTTTACCCTCAAATTTCGATGAAATTATATCACAAGTAATGCTGACCGTCAAAACTACTTATTTAATTGTTTTAACGACTATTGTTCTCTTCTTTAATTGTATTTAGAAAATCTGCATTGCTTTTGGTCTTTTTTAATCTATTTAACAATAAATTGATGGCATCAATGGTGCTTTGATTTGATAAAGCACGTCTCATTAACCAGGCCTTACTTAATTGTTCTTTATCCAATAACAACTCTTCTTTCCTGGTACCTGAACGTTTAATATCTATAGATGGGAAAATACGACTATCGGAAATTTCTCGATCAAGACGTAATTCCATATTTCCCGTTCCTTTAAATTCTTCAAAAATTACATCATCCATGCGACTTCCAGTTTCTACTAGGGCTGTTGCCAGGATAGTTAAACTTCCGCCTTCCTCTACATTTCTTGCTGCACCAAAAAAACGTTTTGGGTAATAAAGTGCTGTAGAATCCAAGCCACCGGATAATGTTTTGCCACTAGTTGGAATATTTAAATTATATGCCCTAGCTAAACGAGTAATACTATCCAATAATATAACAACATCACGTTTTACCTCTACCAATCTTTTTGCTCTTTCTAAAACTATTTCGGCAACTTTAATATGATTTCCGATAGGCTGATCGAATGTTGAACTAATTACTTCGGCGTTATTAACTGAGCGTTTCATTCCGGTTACTTCCTCCGGTCTTTCATCAATCAGCAATATCATTAGAATAGTCTCCGGGTGATTGGCGGTAATTCCATTAGCAATTTTCTCTAACAATATTGTTTTACCTGCTTTCGGAGGTGAAACTATGAGGCCTCTTTGGCCTTTTCCGATAGGAGCAAATAAATCTATTACCCTAGTTGATAGTTCATAAGGTTTGTTTTCAAGTTTAAATTTTTCAACCGGGAAAAGAGGGGTTAAATTTTCAAAATCAATTCGTTCTTTTGATAATTCAGGATCCTCATGATTAACCGCTTCTACTTTTAATAAGGCAAAATAACGTTCACCTTCTTTGGGATAACGAACCTGGCCAGAAACAAGATCACCATTACTTAGATTAAATCTTTTAATTTGTGATGGAGATATATAAATATCATTAGCACTTGGTAAATAACCTCCGGTACGAAGAAAGCCAAAGCCTTCTTTCATAATATCCAATATTCCTTCAGAGAACATGTAGCCTTTTTTTTCGGTGTGTGCCTTTAATATATTAAAAATCAAGTCAGTTTTTTTCATGCGAGCACAGTTATTAATTTCAAATTCATTTGCAAGTTTGCATAATTCACTTATTTTCATTTCTTTTAATTTATTTAATTCCAAAATCAAAACCCCCTCGAGCTTCTAAATAATTTATAAATAATAAGTAAATACCGCACCCGCATAGCGGGTGCCTTCAAGAGGCCTCCAAAAAAAGCTTCTTTTTTTCTCAGCCACTTTTTGCTTTTCTATTCTTCTATTTTACTAAAATATTTACCAGTAATATGAATCTTGACTTTAGGGCTTCGGGTAAACAATAATTATTATCATATCTATAATCTTTCTGGTAAAACCATTTTCATTTAATTTAATGATTAAATGGAATCATCTGGATTGATAATATTTTTTCTAAAATGAAAAAACTATTCAGCATCCGTCAAGTAACATCATTACATAATCATATCTATTTAAAGAAATTTAGTGGGACAAATTTCATGAAGAATAACCCTGGAGTTATTATTATATATTTAATTATATCACTTCCTTTTTAAAAAACAAAATATATGCCTTTTTTTTAATACTTTTATCTACAATTATCTATAATATATATATTAAGTAGCTTGTTGGTATGTTTTTATTTTAATATCTGTGATATTAATTCATAATCGCTTAATTTATCCAGATCAATCATCATTTCCGGATCTTGTACTTTTATTCCTTTAACCTTGTATCCCACAATCTCTGTGGCCCTTTTTTCAATTTCTTTAATTGTCAAGGACTTGAACAAGTATTTTACAATAAATCTCATTCCTAGTAAGGTAATATATTTTTTAATATCTTTGCGATGTTGATATAATTCATTTAACAATACTTTGTTCTTCTCAAACAGTGATCTGGAAAAAATAACTACATTTCCACCACAGAAGGTTCCTTCTTTTAAATTAGCATAAGATCGAATTGTCTCAGGATATTTCTGCAAAATAATTTCTTTTTCTATAAAGGGATAATACAGAAGTGCTTCAAAAGTTTTACATTCTTCAATAAATCGATCAATTATCTCGCCGGTAATCAAGGGAATATCTGAAGTCAGAACCATTAATTTGCGATCATTGTTAACATAATCAATGCCAAGCTTGATATTATTAATAATTGAATCTGTTGACTCAATTATTTTATCTACTTTTTTGCCAACATAAAAATTCAGATCAGCCTCCGGACCCACTACTATAATACTCTGAATTTCCTTCGCTTGGTTAAGAGCATCTACAACATATTCAATCATTGGAATTTGATTAATCATTAAAAAGGCTTTATTGTTTAATTTATTATGACTTTCCAGTGTACTGGTATCTTTTCTACCTGCCAGAAGCAAGGCATCCATCTATTACTCCAATTATTTTTTTTACCCTATTCAAGCACATTAGATTTTTTTATAGCTGCCTCAATAAAACTTTTAAACATGGGGTGAGGACGATTTGGCCTGGATTTAAACTCAGGATGAAATTGCATTCCGACAAACCAGGGATGATTTTTGTACTCAAAAATCTCTACTAAATTATTTTCGACATTAACTCCACTAAATATTATACCAGCTTGTTTGAATTTTGGCAAAAATTCATTATTAAACTCATAACGATGGCGGTGTCTTTCTTTTACCATCTTTTGTTGATATATTTTATAGGCTAAGGTATCTTTGGTTAAATGGCATTCATAATTACCCAAACGCATGGTTCCGCCTTTATTAATAATTTCTTTTTGTTTTTCCATTAATACAAAAACAGGGTAAGCAGTATCAGAATCAAATTCAAAACTATTTGCTTTTATTAATCCCAGTTTGTGACGCGCAAATTCAATTAGGGCACATTGCATTCCCAAACAAATTCCCAGGAATGGAATATTGTGTTCACGTGCATATCGCACTGCTTTTATTTTACCTTCAATTCCCCTAATTCCGAAGCCACCAGGGATAAGAACTCCATGAATACCGTTTAACATCTTCTTAACATCGTTTCTTAAGAGTAAATCTGCATCAATTTGCTTGATTTCGATTTTACATTTATGATAAATACCTGCATGAATTAGCGCTTCATTAATACTCATATAGGCATCCTTTAGGCGAATATATTTACCAATCACTCCTATGGTGACTTTCATCTCAGGATGATAAAGCCGGTGGACCATTTCTCTCCATTGTTGCAAGTTTGGTTTTTCTTCGGGTAATTTCAGCATTTTGACAATAAGATCACCTAATCGTTGTTCTTCTAAAACAATAGGTACTTCATAAATAGAATCAACGTCCCTGGTTTCTATAATACCATCTTTAGGTATGTCACAAAATAGGGATATTTTATCTTTTACTGTCTCTGTTAGTCTAGATTGAGAACGGCAAATCAGCA
>CAYWJZ010000003.1:0-6556 GCA_964458635.1 uncultured Atribacterota bacterium | reverse complement strand
GATATTTTATCTTTTACTGTCTCTGTTAGTCTAGATTGAGAACGGCAAATCAGCAAGTCCGGCTGTATGCCAATACTGCGCAATTCTTTAATGCTATGTTGTGTTGGCTTTGACTTTATTTCTTTAGCAGCCCTAAGATAGGGAAAGAAAGATACGTGTACATATAATACATTTTCTTTGCCAATATCATTCCTAAATTGTCTGATTGCTTCCAAAAAAGGCAATCCTTCAATATCGCCTATTGTTCCTCCAATTTCAACAATAATAACATCTAACGCTGTTTTCCTGGATTTGTTTAATCGTTTTATACTTGCTTTGATTTCATCAGTAATATGGGGTATTATTTGAACTGTTTTACCCAGGAAATCTCCGTGTCTTTCTTTGGAAATAACAGTATTATATATTTTCCCGGTTGTGACACAATTATCTTTTGTTAAGTTGACATCAATAAACCTTTCATAATGGCCCAGGTCCAGATCAGTTTCAGCTCCATCGTCAGTTACAAATGCTTCACCGTGTTGAAATGGACTCATTGTGCCTGCATCAACATTAAGATAGGGATCATGTTTTTGTATGGATACTTTTAATCCCCTACTTTTTAGAATTCTACCAATAGATGCTGCAGTAATACCTTTCCCTATTGAAGAAACAACTCCTCCTGTTATAAAAATATATTTTGTCATTATTTTCCCCTAAATGTATTTATAGCAAAAATTATTATGTATCGAGTTTAAAACATTATTCGTTAGTTGCTGATATTTAGCCATCAGCAGATAATATTTCTTGGTTATTGGTGTTTTTATAATTTTATATTACCGTCATATTGTAATAGTAAAAAAAGAATATTTCTTTGCGACTATATTTTTTAAATTATATAGTTCCGACCAAGTTCTGGCTTTTAGCCTATC
This sequence comes from uncultured Atribacterota bacterium, assembly GCA_964458635.1. Lineage (GTDB taxonomy): Bacteria > Atribacterota > Phoenicimicrobiia > Phoenicimicrobiales > Stramentimicrobiaceae > CAYWJZ01. The sequence goes on along the minus strand of CAYWJZ010000003.1, from coordinate 5,648 downwards.
TAATAGTTCAATACATAGATACTGGTTTTATCTGGCAAAGTTGATTTGTTTATCTCAAAAAAATTCTTACCGATTATTTTAATATTTTGTTTCTTATTAAGAAACACAGAAAGAGGATCAATAGACCATTTGATTGCATCAGTTTTGTAATGCATAGGAATAACAATTTTGGGTTTAATCTGTTCAATGACCTGATTTGCTTGTAAATGATTAATTGTAAAATGCCCTCCAACTGGTATAAACAATATATCAACATGGGCTATTTCTCCCAGCTGACTATCATCCAGTAAGTGGCCCAAGTCTCCCAGATGACATAATACCATATTATCTGTTTTGATTACAAAAATTGTATTTTCTCCCCGATATTTTCCATAAACACTATCATGATAAGAAAGTAACCCCTTAATAATCATTTTATGTGTATCCCGATTAACCGGACCTTTTAATACAACCGGTTTCCCCTTAATTCCCATGGTATTGTTATGGTCATAATGTTCATGACTTATAGTTATAATATTGATCTTTTCTTTGGTCATGGGATATCCTAGAGTTTCATCAAAAGGATCTGTTAATATATTAATACCTCTTTCATTGGTTATTAAAAAACTAGAATGACCTAACCATTTGATTTTCATTGCTTTTAATTCACCCCATTGTCATAAATATCAAGAGCCTCATACAGCTCTTTATTCATTATGAAACGAAAAAAAGAATAAACCTTCTTATTGGCAATCGGCTTGGGATAAGCTAATATAATATTGCCTGACTCAGAATACTCAACCAGCTTCCATGGTTCCTGGTTTAATTGGTCAACAATTTTTTTTACCTGTACATGATCAGGCTTCTTATTTTCGTGGTAAGAATTAGTAATATTATTCAATTCCTTAATGAGTAAGTTAATATCCATATAAGTATTTTTTTTACTTGCTACCTGTAGAATATTTATGATTTCCCTTGTTAAAGCCCACTCTTCCATTTGTTTGTTCCTTATTTCCATTAATTTATCACTATTAGTTTTCGGATGATGCATAGGGCTAAAGGCAATACGTAATTCAAACAATGAAAAAGGAATAAATTGATGTTCTTTTACAATTTGATCCAGTATAGCAAGTTCAAACAATTGAACTCCTTCTTCTTTTGCCCTATCAACCAAATCTTTTAAGTTGAATCTTTCTGAGAAAAGGATAACTGAATCTGCTTTGATATTTTCCTTTCTTTCGCTGATAGCCAGCCAGTTGATTTTGTGAATCATATCCGTATTATAATTTGCAGGCAATCCTGTAATTAATAAAGAATAAGATTTGTAATCCAATGCTGCTTGGGCAGTTAATAACTTTTGCTGTTGGTTGAAATCGGTTTCATAACCTAAGAAATCAAAACATTTTTTCAGCAAAAGCTGAAAATCATCTATATTTTGGGCTTGTTTTAAATTTATATAGAATTGTTCTGCTTTATTCATCCAACTAACTAGTCCCCAACGGTCTTTTTGGATTTTACTAAACCTTGTATCATTTTTTAAGATATTTTGAATATAATCACTAAACAATCCTCGTTGATGCGGATCTTGTCTGATAATTGCTGTATAGATTTGATCGGAAGTTAAAGGCTTGCCTTCTTCCTGTAAAAGGTGATAGATATCATTCGCGATATTTTTTTCAGTATCAGCCTTGATATCTTTTTCGGCAATGATAAAGTATTTTCTTTTATTCTCATCAAGCAAGCCAATAAATATCGTATCATTAACACCTAGTTTCTTCTTATGGTACCATTCTTTTAATCCAAAAATAAGTTTTTGTCGATAATTTACCAGGCATATTATTTCCTCTGCATCATCATCAACAAATATAATTTCAATATCACGATCATCACGGCTCCAACCAAAATATGGTTTAAGATAGCTGGTTAAAAATATTGTTCCGTTTCGCAGACAATACGATGTTAAATTGTAAGGTAAATGAGCCTCTCGATATTTCCATTTAACCAATCCCCAAATTCCACGCTGATATCTTATAAACCGCTGATCTGAACCCATTAAGGCATTGACATCATGGTGAGGATTTTCTGCTCTTATTTCTTTTATTTTCAGAACTTTTTCAGTAATTTTACGATAGTGCATTGGTCTATTGTTTTCCTCTAAAATGTCATAAGCCAAATCAGCAATTGATTTTTTTTGCATTTTATACCTCCGAAATGCCTTTATTTTCTATATCCCTTCATTAGCATAACGTAGCTATCAGCATGTTCTTTTAACATATTCATTTCCTTCTCAGTAATTTTCCTCACTACCTTTCCCGGAACGCCCATAACCATTGAATTATCAGGAATAACCATGTTAGGAGTTACTACTGTTCCAGCAGCAATTATAGTGTTTTTACCAATCACGACTCCATCTAATATGTTGGCACCAGATCCAATGAGGGAGAAGCTCCCAACAGTGCATCCATGTAAAATTGCATTATGCCCAATTGTAACATAATTTCCAATTTTAGCAGGTAATTCTTCTGCAACGTGAATCACTACACCATCCTGAACACTGGAATGATGACCTATAGAAATAAAATCCAAATCTCCACGTAAAACTGCATAAAACCAAATACTGGTAAACTTATCAATGTATACATTTCCAACAACAGTTGCATTTTCTACTACCAGAGATGTTTTATCAATAATGGGTAATTTATCTTTATACTTTAATATCATTACGAACCTCCAAAATATCCTTAATTTTGCGAGCGGTTTTTTCCCCAATTCCAGAAATATTTTTTAATTCATCTATCTCTGCATTCCTTATATGTTCTATACTTTTAAATTTAGACAATAATTGATTTTTCTTTTTTTCTCCAATACCAGGAATAAAATCAATTACTGAATTTTTTATTAATTTACTACGTAATTTTTTATGATAGCTAATAGCAAAGCGATGAGCTTCATCTCTAATTCTCTGAATCAAAAAAAATGCCTCTGAACTTCTGGGTAGCAATATTGATTCTTTCTCTCCTGGTTTAAATAATTCCTCTTCTCTCTTGGCCAATGCGACAACATTAATCTTTATATTCAGTTCTTTTAATGTATTATTAATAATGTTTAACTGGCCTTTGCCACCATCTAACAGAACTAAATCTGGTAAAATATGACCATTAATATGACAATCTCGGAATCTTCTGAATATCACTTCTTTCATCATAGCAAAATCATTAATTCCTTTTACCTCTCTTATTTTAAAATGACGGTATTTTTTCTTATCAGGAAAACCTGATTTAAATACAACCATGGATCCTACCGCAATCTGTCCATGAATATTAGAAATGTCATATGCCTCTATGTGCATTGGGATGACTGGCAACCTTAAATAATTTTTTAGATCAAGCAGAACATTTTTAAGTGAGATATCATTTATCTTTTTACTTTGATAAATTTTCATCTTGCGGTGATAAGATCTGCTTATCCTTCCCTGAATGATAACTTTTTCTATCATTCTGATTGTATCTCTTATCTTGGCAGCCTTTTCGTAAAACATTAACTGAGATGCGATTTTCATTTCTTGTTTTAATTCCTTTAACAGTAAATGGTGTTGCCCGGTTAATAATAAACAGCATTCTTTTACGCTTTTTTGATAATTATCTTGATCTATTTTGCCGGCACAGGGAGCTGAGCACAATCCAATCTGATAATCCAGGCAAGCCCTCCCGTTTTTAAATTTTCTCTCGCTACAATTCCTTATTCCAAATATCTGTCGTAATTTTTTAACAGCTACCCTGGTTACATCTACATCAATAAAAGGTCCATAAAAACGTACTTTTTTATCACTACCTGTTTTGTTCTTTCGAATAAAATGAATTGCAGGGAAAGAATGTCCAGTACTTATTTGAATATAAGGATAACTCTTGTCATCCTTTAATTGTGTATTAAAATAGGGTCTATACTTTTTTACCAGACTGCTTTCTAACAGCAATGCCTCCATTTCTGATGCAGTGTTAATATGTTCAACATCGTGAATCCTGTCAATTAATTTGCTAAGTTTTGCCGAAGGAGATTGAGATCTACTAAAATAAGAGCTTACACGATTCTTTAAGGAAATTGCCTTTCCGATATAGATTATTTCTCCCATATAATCCTTAAAAAGGTAAACACCGCTTTGCTGTGGCAATTGTTTGATTTTTTCTGTTACAATCATTCTGCTCACCTAAAATTCAGTATTTATTAATACTTTTTTTAAAAATTTCCCGGTAAAAGATTTTGGACAATTTATAATTTTTTCCGGTGTCCCGGCAAATACAATCCTGCCACCTTCATCACCTCCGCCGGGACCAAGGTCGATGATATGGTCAGATGATTTGATGACTTCTAAATTATGTTCGATAACAAGAACAGTATTTCCCTGTTCAACTAATCGATTTAATACTTGCAATAATTTTTTAACATCATCAAAATGTAGCCCAGTAGTCGGTTCGTCCAGCAGATATAACGTTTTTCCAGTACTTCTTTTACTTAGTTCTTTGGCTAGTTTGATTCTCTGTGCCTCGCCACCCGATAAAGTAGTAGCAGGTTGTCCTAACTTGATATAAGCAAGACCAACATCAATAAGTGTTTTAAGGCTTCTTTTTATCTTGGGAATATTTCCAAAAAATTGTCTCGCTTCCTCTACCGTCATGTCTAATATTTCGGCAATATCTTTCTCTTTATATTTTATTTCCAGGGTTTCCCGGTTAAATCTTTTTCCTTTACATACCTCACAGGGAATATAGATATCTGGTAAAAAAAACATTTCTATTTTAACTATTCCTGCACCTTCGCAGGCTTCGCATCTTCCACCTTTTAGATTAAAGCTAAATCTTCCGATCGGGTACCCTCTCATCTTGGCTGTTTTTGTTCGAGCAAATAATTCCCTGATTGGTGTAAAAGCACCGGTATAAGTAGCAGGATTAGAACGTGATGTTTTACCGATAGGAGATTGGTCAATGGTAATCACCTTATCAATATTTTCTGTCCCAAGAAGACCCTTATGTTCTCCAGCCCTAATACGAGTGTGGTATAATTTTTTGACTAGTGATTTATAAAGTATCTCTTCTATCAAAGTACTTTTCCCTGAACCAGAAACCCCGGTAACACAATTGAATTTACCCAAAGGAATAGTCACATTGATGTTTTTTAAGTTAAACTGGTTCGCGCCGATAATTTTAATATTTTTGCCATTGCCCGGCCTTCGACTTCTGGGAATGGGTATTTCTCTTTTTCTGCTTAAATATTGACCAGTGATAGATTTAGAGTTGGATATTATGTTTTTCTCCTTACCCTGGGCTACAACATAACCTCCATGTATTCCCGCTCCCGGGCCCAGGTCAACTATAAAATCAGCAGACCGGATAGTTGCCTCATCATGCTCTATAACAATTACCGTATTCCCTTGATCTCGTAGTTGAATTAAAGTCTTTAATAGTTTATCATTATCACGTTGATGCAATCCAATAGATGGCTCATCAAGAATATACAAAACGCCGGTTAAGCTGGAGCCAATCTGGGTTGCCAGCCTTATCCTTTGATTTTCTCCGCCCGCCAATGTTGATGAAGCACGTGAAAGAGTTATATAATCTAAACCAACATTTATTAAAAAATTTAATCGGTTCATTATTTCTTTTCTAATCTGTCCA
>CAYWJZ010000002.1:16934-29296 GCA_964458635.1 uncultured Atribacterota bacterium | reverse complement strand
TAAGATAAATAAAATATTTCTTTGCTTAAATGCCACTTAATAAGATACGGGTATATTATAGTAGAGTAGACCAAAAAAACAAAAACCTTTCATCTCCAAGAGACGAAAGGTTGATTTTCCGTGGTGCCACTCTCATGAAATTATTATCAGTTATAGCTATAATAAAAATTTCACTTCTTAAGGTACAGGCGATATTATTAATAATATACCGATACCCTTTCCCTTCTCACGGGGGAAAACCGTCAAAACCTACTCAAAATATTTATAATCTTTCAGTTTGAAGCCAAGAGGTCCATTTCGCAATTTTTATTTGCTACTTTCCCCTTTTTGCTTTTTCCGATATTCATTTTAAACTTGTAAAAATTATAACACATCTGTCAAGTTATTTTTTTATTCTGTTTAATTTATATCAAAAAAGTAACTTATCACCCGAAGACCAAAACAAGAAGTTATAGAAATTAGAAATATTCATTTTATTGTGGTAATGTTTAGGGGATAATCTTTATCTTGATAATGGTAGGCGGAACAGGACTTGAACCTGTGACCCCCTACATGTGAAGCAGGTGCTCTGCCAACTGAGCTATCCGCCCATTACCCTATAAAAAAGTGGTGCCTCCAAGGGGATTTGAACCCCTGTCGCCGCCGTGAAAGGGCGGTGTCCTAAACCCCTAGACGATGGAGGCAAAATTATGGTAGGCCGTGCAGGCCTCGAACCTGCGACCCTCTGATTAAGAGTCAGATGCTCTGCCAACTGAGCTAACGGCCCGCAACACTGGCTTATTTCATTGTTCTTTTCAATTGCCTTACAATGTTACTATATTTTGATTAATGTGTCAACGAAAAATCAAGAAAATTGTATTCCAACTCAATACTACATGCTTAATACTTGATACTAATTTATTCTTCCATTGCTTCGTTTACCTTTGCCAGGTTTTCAAAACGAGTATATTCTTTCAAGAATGCCAGCTCCAGTGTTCCGGTAGGTCCATTTCTTTGTTTGCTGATTATTACCTCGGCAATACCCTTCTTACTGCTTTTTGGCTTATAATATTCTTCCCGGTACAAAAAAACTACTACATCGGCATCCTGTTCGATAGCTCCGCTTTCTCTTAAGTCAGATAAACGAGGACGCTGAATTGAACGTTGTTCAACTGCACGGGAAAGCTGGGAAACTGCAATAACGGGCACATTTAATTCCCTGGCCAGTCCTTTTAGAGAACGGGAAATTTGGGAAATCTCCTGTTGTCGATTTTCTATTTTCAATCCCGTTTGAATTAACTGAAGATAATCGACCAGAACAAGGCCTAAGTCATGTTTGGCTTTTAATCTTCTTACTTTAGCTTTTATTTCCAGTGGAGAAATTCCGGCAGTATCGTCAATAAAAATGGGAGCAGCGGATAATCTACCGGCAGCCATAGATAGTTTAGGCCAGTCTTCTTCCGGCATTGTCCCTCTACGCAGGGCATGAGTATCAATACGAGCTTCTGAACATAACATCCTCTGAACAATCTGAGCTTTGGACATTTCTAGACTGAATGCCGCCACCGGAATCTTATGTTGCATTGCTGCATACTGGGCAATATTCAGACAAAAGGCTGTTTTACCCATAGAGGGTCGACCAGCCACAATCACCAATTCTGATGGCTGGAAGCCAGTTGTTATTTCATCAAATTCTACAAAACCGCTGGGAACTCCAGTAATAAAATTATCCCGATGATATAAATCTTCAATTTTTTCGAAACTTTCTGTTAATAAATCTTTGATGGCACTAAAAGAATGTTCAACTTTTTGTTGAGATACATCAAAAATCAGATTTTCTGCTTTATCAAGCAGAACACGTGCATCTTCCTGTTCTTCATACCCCATGGCTACAATTTGTGTAGCATGATTGATTAGTTTTCTTAGAATCGCCTTTTCTTCTACAATTTTCGCATAATATACCACATTGGCAGCAGTAGGAACACTACTCATTAGAGTTGTCAAGTAAGAAGCACCACCTATTTCGTCTAATTGCTTTCTTCTCTTCAACTCTTCTGTGAGAGTAATCAAGTCAACTGCCTGGTTTTTTTCAAACAAATCCAGGGCACATTGATAAATTATTTGGTGAGCATTGCGATAAAAATCTTCTGCCTTTAAGATTTCAATGCAATTTAGAATTGATTCCTTATCTAAAATAATCGATCCCAAAGTTGCCTGTTCGGCACTGATGTTTTGCGGGGCATTTCGAGTTAGCTCCATCTTTGTCTCCCTATTCTCATCCAGATTACATTAATATATTAAAGAAAATAGATTGTTCCTATTATTGCTCGGTTTTCTCTGCTTTATGGTCAGCAGAATTGTTAACTTTCTTCTCTTCTTTTTCTGTTTCTTCTGGTACTATTTTTATATTTAAGTTAGCATTAACTTCCTTATGTAATCGTACACTTACCTGGTAATCTCCGATCTTTTTTAGTGGCTCATTGTGTTCGATCTTCTTGCGGTCAATTTCTATCCGGTGTTTAGCAGCCAGTGATTCAGCAATATCCTTATGTGTTACTGAACCAAATAGCTTTCCATCCTTGCCAGCTTTGACCTGAAAAGTCAAAGTAATTTGATCTATTTTTTCAGCTAATTGCTGTGCTTCTACTATCTCTCGGTTTCTTTTTTCCCATTCTTTTTTCTTGAGATGTTCAATTGATTTTAAATTTCCACTGCTATACTCAATGGCTAATCCTCTTGGAAACAGGTAATTACGTGCATATCCCCTGTTCACTTCAACAACATCCCCTACATACCCCATATTATCGACATTTTCTTTTAGTATAACCTTCATGGCTTTTACCTCCGTTTAAATAAATGCTCTGCTCAAATTCTATTTCAGATAATTTCTTTCAATATTGTGTTGCCAGAAAAACAATTTAACTAGCCTTCCTCTTGACGAAATAACAATTTTCTAAAATCAAACCAGACATCCAGTATACCAATCCAGGTGATGATTAAAGAAAGTACAGGCTGTACAAAAATAATAATGTAAATAAACCAGCAAAAAATCGGTTTTACTTTATAATGGTGCAAAATAAAAGATACTACCGCTAATCCTGTAATTAGAAATATGATGGAGAACAATAGCTGAATATTCACACCAATTCTTTCTAAGACTGGTAATTCATATCTCGTATTTATTATTAGGATAATCAATCCAAACAAGTAACTCCAAAAAAAAGATCGACTTGCACGCCATTGATAAAAAGGTATAAAAGATGCCAGTTTATACCCAAACCTCCGGAGAATCTTTCCGGCAACCCAGTAATTAATCAGAGTATCAAATACTGAAGCAATGATTAGCATAGCCGGGAAGGCTATTCGGATTAGCTCCAATGATTGAAACAGAGAATCTTTAAAACTCTCTATCTGTTCAGCGCTTAAACCCATATTTCTATAAAAAGACAGACTCTGGTTAATACTCTGATTTATCTGATCCAAACTTAGTAATAATGGATTAATATCCAATAACCATAGACCAATTAACATTAAAATTATCTTAGACACAAATGAAGTTATGCTACCAATAAGCAGAATCTCTAACAAAGATAACTTTTGTTTAATAGCTACACCCAAGGCGATTCCCAGTGTTCCGAAACCCAGGATGGCAATCAGTCCCTGGAATGGTCCTGCTAATAGGCTAACCAGTAAAAAAGCAATTACCAAAGAAAGAAAGGCTACTTTTATATTATGCCGTAAACATAAAATAATAATAGGTAAAGGACACAGAAAACTAACTAGCGTTCCAAATAAAGGGATATACAGACTGGCTAAAAATAATATTGCTGTAATCGCTGAAAGAAAAGCACCTTCAACAATCGATTTGGTCGGAATGCGTTCTTTCAATAATTAACCCCTTCTATCTTACCCACAATTATATTTTTCATAACTCCCAGAACAATTATTCTTGATTTCTCATTACCGTTTATGGATTGATTTTCTTTTTTATAAGTCATATTACCGGGATTCAAAATATCTAACGATTTACATAAGGTAATAAGGCAACTTCTCTTGCTCTCTTGATAGCAATAGCTACAGACCTCTGATGTTTAGCACAATTACCTGTTACCCTGCGGGGTAATATTTTCCCCTGATCGCTGATAAATCGATGTAATAATTCAATATCCTTATAATCTGCTACTTTTTTTTCGGCACAAAAATAACAGACTCTTCTTCTTCCTCGTGATCCTCTAAAGAAATTTCTTCTCGCCATTCATTATTTCCTTCCTATATCAATATAAAATCAAATTACTCTTTTGTTGGCAATTATTCCTGTTCTTTTTTAGCTAAAACTTTTTCCTGACCAAGAACAATCAAATATCTAATAATTTTCTCTTCAAATTTAATACTTCTCTCAATGTTAGCAATATACTTGGGTTCCAACTCAAAATCAATAATAGTATATATTGCTTCTTGATAACCTTTGATTTCGTAAGTCAATGTTCTTTTTCCCCATTGATTTACTTTAACGATTTTCCCGTGATTGGTCGTGATGGTTTGTTGGATTTTTTCAATTAAAGAAGTTTTCTCATCTTCTGGAAGATTGGGATCTAGCAAGATCATTATTTCATAATTACGCATTAGTTCACCTCCTTCTGGTCTTAATAGCCCTCCCCAAAGGGTAGAGCAAGGAAAAATGCCTTTTAATTATAGCACTGAGTTTTTTATATATCAAATAAAGTTTTCTAAAAGTTCTTAATATCAATCTCTTTTGATAATTTGTCTTATTCTTCTTTCAATTTTTATCCTTGGTACCAGCACTTTATGACCACAACAGAGACATTTTAATCCAATATCAATACCTGTTCTGGTAACTTCCCAATGATAGCCCCCACATGGGTGTTTCTTTTTTAATTTAACAATATCCCCAATTCTTAAATCCAATGGCATATAGGACTCCTATTATTTCTAAACTTCCAGCTTTTTAGTTAAACTGCTTTGATCTATTTTTAAATCATTGGGATAAAAAACAACCACGTTTATTCTCCTACTTAGAAATATTTCTTGTGCCATTTTTTTAATATCTTCAGGCTGGACCTTTTCAATCTTTTCTATCAATTCCCGATATTGATATTCTTTCTTATATAACAATAAATAACTTCCCAGTCGAAAAGCATGACTCAGTGTATTTTCAAGGCTTAGTAAAATCCCACCCTTGTAAATTTCTTTGGCTTTTTGAAGTTCTTTTGTACCGATAAGGTCATTTTTTAATTTTCTTAACTCTTGTAATATCATTTCAATACTTTTGTTCAACTTCTCAGGATCAATCCCGGCATAAATATTAAAAGAACCTGTATCATTGAAATATTGAATATAAGTATGGATATCATACGATAACCCTTCTTTGACGCGTATTTTCTGAAATAATCTCGAACTAAGCCCTGCTCCCAGGATAATATTAAGTAAATCCATTGTAACCTTATCGGGGTGTAATCTGGAAATGGCCTCAAATCCAAAACACAAGTGAGCCTGATTAACCCTTTTGGGAATTAATTTCAATTTTGGGGTTAATTGTTCTTTAAAGTTAATTTTCGGTTTACTTCTCGGGGTGACGGAAGCTTTGGGAACAAAAGGTGAGTTTTCAATTACTTCCAAGATTTTTTTTATTGATATATTGCCGGTAATACTAATTACCATATTATCCGGTTGGTACATATTATGAAAGTAGTCCAATATTAGTTTGCGGTTAAAATTTTTTATTGTTTCTTTTTCTCCTAGAACATTCTGACCGAGAACAGAATTTTTCCATAACAATTCGTTTATTAAAAAACCAATCCAATCCTCGGGAATATCTTGATATTTATTAATTTCCTCAATAATAACCGTTTTTTCCTGCTCTATATCCTCTTCTCTAAAAAGAGAATGGTTTAATACATCAGACATGACTTCAAAAGCACTGGGGAAATTTTTATGGAGCGCCTTACTGTAAAGAAAAGTACATTCCTCTGAAGTAGATGCATTGATTTCTCCTCCTAATTCTTCAATACATTGAGAAATTTCCAGGGTATTTTTTCTCTTTTCAGTTCCCTTAAAAAGCATGTGTTCAATAAAATGGGAAATTCCTTGCTGTTGTTTATTTTCATATATTGAGCCAGATTTAATCCCTATTACTGTAGACACTGAACGCATGTTAGGCATAGAACAGCTAATGACCTTTAGTCCATTTTTCATCTTGATTAAATCAATTTTACTCATTATTTATGCTTACTTTCTCCTTATTTCTTGTTATTTGTCTTCCGGTCGTTTAACCACAAATACCTCTTCCAGTTTGTTAAAATCAACTTCTGGTTTGACTAATATTCTCTGAAAAAGATCGTGCTTTTCTTTTTTTATAGCCACAACACGACCAATACGGATTCCTTTTGGTATTGTGCTGCCCATACCAGAGGTAACAACAATATCATTCATCTTGATATCTGCATCATGGGCTATATAATCAAGATAACAGTAGGTGCCCTCGGCACCTCCTTTTATAACACCTACTTCCCGAGAACGCTGGACAATTGCTCCAACCGAACATCCCTGATCCAATAACAAAAGGACCTGAGAAGTACTCTGCTCTGCTTGAATAACCTTCCCCACAAGACCATTATAAGTTGCTACACCCATATCAATTTCAACCTGGTCAACACTGCCCCTGTCTATGATTAAACTATGGAACCAATTACTCGGCTCCCGGCCGATGACCTGAGCTCCAATCATATCATAGGAATAATATTCTTTGAATTGAACCATTTTAATTAATCGGTCATGTGCTTCCATTTTTTCTTTCATAATTGCGTTTTCTTGAACAAGCATCTTGTTTTCATCATATAATTGCTCATTTTCCAATCGGACTTTCTTAATATCTCTAATTACCTGAAAATATTGAACAAAAAGATTAACTGATTGATCTATAAAATTATTAATGGGCTTGAATAATATCATCCCTGTATCTTCCGCCAAACCCAGAAAACCTTTTCCATGATAATCTACAGTAATAATCAAAGCAGACAAAAATACAAGGCATAAAAATATGACAAATGTTCTTTTTTCTCTGGAAAATCTATACAATTAAGATACACTCCATTATTGTTTGTCTATATAATTTTCAGATGTACTACTTTTTATATTTTTTCCGACTATCTGCTTTTTGAAGTTCTAAGTAAAACTCGATGATATTGCTGGAAGTTTTCCAAAGCCATTCCCGTTCCTTTTACCACACAATATAGAGGTTCTTTTGATATAAAAACTGGGATTTCAATTTGCTCCTGAAGGACTTCATTCAGGCCAGCGAGCAGTGCGCCCCCACCAGTCATAATTAATCCCTTATTTATAATATCTGAGACAAGTTCGGGAGGTGTTTGCTCCAAAGCCAGTTTCACGGTATTGGCAATTACTTTTACTGAATCAGAAATTGCTTCCTTTAATTCATTTTTATTTAAATTGATTCTTATTGGCAAACCGCTTAGTCGATCTCTTCCTTTCACTTCAAAATAATCTTCTTCATTTTTAGTATTTTTATCAGAAAGTGCAATCTTTAAAAATTCGGCAGTTAAATCACCAATATACAAGCCATGTTTATCTTTTATATATCTGGCAATTTGTTGGTTTAAGTAATCACCTGCCACCTTTGATATCTCATTAACTACAATACCACCAAGAGAAACAACCGCAACTTCGGTTGTGCCACCCCCGATATCAATAATCAAATTACCCATGGGTTCAAAAATAGGTATTCCTGCTCCTATAGCAGCTGCAATCGGCTCTTCTATTAGAAAAACATGGCGAGAACCACACTCATAGGCAACTTCAGATACTGCTCTTTTTTCTACTTCAGTAACTCCGGAAGGAACACAAATAGTAATAGATGGTTTAATAAATTGATGTCTGTTAAAAATCTTCTTAATAAAATAACGTAACATCTCTGCGGTTACTTCAAAATTGGCAATTACACCATATTGTAAGGGGCGAACAGTGTAGACACCCTGGGGGGTTCTTCCAATCATTGCCCTTGCATTTATCCCTACTTTTAGAATTCGATGCTCTTTTTTATCATAAGCTACTACAGAGGGTTCTTCTAATATAATTCCTCTTCCCTTGACATAGATTAATGTTGTTGCGGTACCCAAATCAATTCCAATATTTCGGGAAAAGGAGGAGAAAAAAGGAAACTTGAACATGTATTGAACTCCTTTGTCATAAAATTACAGTAATATCGCACCTGCAAAGCGGGTGGTTTTAAGAACCCCTAAAAGGGGGTGAATACTTCCAAGTAATATAACTATTTGAATTACAGCTGAAAATAATCATATAGCTTACCTTGCTATTTTTATCCGGCAGTCTTCCGTAATTATATAATAGAATTTTGCTTTTTAGCAATCGAACATGGTTAATTTTAACATAATTAATTACCTTGTTTCCAAAAAGCGGAAGGATAAAATTTATATTATCTAAAATAACACTTTATCGAAAGTATTTTGACTCTGATATGATTAAACTTAACCGATTTATTTTTTTCATAGGTGGGATATTCTATGAATCAATTAGTTTTAACCATCTTCATTATTAGAATGGAATACTTTTCGGCACAGCCTCAAATTTGATTGTTGTAGAAACTGCTGAAAAAAAATAATCAGCGCATCTACTTTTGGTATTTCTTCAAAATCGCTTTTCCTTTAGTTATTATTAATTTAGTTTTTGCCTCTATCTATTTTTATTTTAGATATCTGATTTAATTAGAGGTTAGGCAAAGATGGATAAAAAATATTAACAAATAATATCAGGTAAAGAATAACTATAGTCAATACTATCCATGATAGATGCATATTTGGGTCACGGGAATGAATTTTATTTAATTTCTGACAACTATTTTCTAGCAATGTCGCTAAATAGCAGTAAAAAGAATTTATGCTTAAGCAATCTAATCCTTTTGCTGTTTTGCCACTATATCTGTTTATTTTACCTTTTTTGCTGAATAAACCAAACTTCAATGCTATAGAGTAAAAAGTTGTTCCTAAAACAATTGTTACTAAACTATCATTCACCATCCCTATATTCCAAAACTTAATATTTGAAAGAAACAATAACTGTTCGGGCTGAATAATAGTAACTGTTATTATTGCTTCCATCACAGTATCAGCCTGTAAACCTAAAATAATACACATGACAGAAAGCGAAATTATTGGTAAAAGCATCGCTATGGGAGCTTCATCTACTGAGTCCATTGCTTTTTTTTCTTTACCAAAAAAAGTAAAACTAATTAATTTAAAAAAGGAAGCAAAGGTAAAAGCTGAAGCAATAGTCATCAGGTTTTTAAGTAAAACACTAAACTCACTCACAGACTTACCAAGCAACATTTTACTGGCAAACCCATTAAAAGGAGGAATTCCGGAAATAGATAAGGCAGCAACAATGCAGGTTGCTGTAGTTATGGGCATTTTTCTCCACAAGTCTCCAAAATCATCTAATTTTTTTGATCCAGTTCTAAAAATTACCGCACCCATCCCCATAAACAACAAACTTTTAAAGGTGGCATGGTTTATGGTGTGATAAATTGCTCCTACCAAACCAATTTGTGTGCCTAATCCAATGCCCAAGAGTATATAACCTATCTGGCTAATACTATGGTATGCCAATAATCGTTTTACATCAGTTTGCACTAATGCTAGTGCAACACCGACCAACATCGAAATAATTCCAATAACAACAATACTTACACTTAATAAATTTCCAATATTGTTAATGAGTAAATCAAATTCTATAAGGGGAGTTACTACCCTTATTATGCCATATGTTCCTATTTTAATCATGATCCCGGATAAAAAAGCACTGACTGGAGAAGGTGCAGCCGGATGTGCATCAGGTAACCAGATATGAAAAGGAACTGCACCTGCCTTAATGAAACAGCCTGCCAAAAAAAGAAGAGGTACCACAGGGTAACCACAGGTGATAATACTGGGCATTGCATAATTTCCAGTGTAATTATAGGCAAAAAGAATAGACAGTAAAACAAGAAACGCCCCGCCAAGAGACATGAGTAAATATTTATAACCTGCTTTTACCGCAGTTAAATCCTTATTATGAATAATAAGGAAATAAGTAACGATTGTAGTTATTTCTAAGAATATATAAAAATTAACTAAATCAATGGCAAAAAAAGTATCCTGTACAGCCCCAAGCGCTAATATCAATAAAGAATAGTATCTTCTAATGTTTTTCTTAATATAACCAAGCGAGTAAATAAAAACTGTAAACCATATTATAAAACTAAGAATGGCCATGGTAATGCTGAAACCATCTATTTGAAAACTTAGCTCAAAAGGGATCATCTGTGGCCAAAAAACAGTCTCAATTATCTCTCCTTTTAATATAGAAAATAACATTGAACCAAGAAAAGAGGACATCAATGCTATCCCAATAAATATTAGCACCATCATCACCCTGAATTGCTTTTCCTGCTCCCAATTTTTGTTAATCACTATATTAATCATTAATGCCAGAACAAAAGGTAAAATTACCGTTAAAATAGGTAAATTTAATTGAAAGATAAAGCTCACCTCTCCTTAGATCAATTAGTTCCTGTCCTAATTAGTCATAATAGATAATAATGTCCCTATAGCCGGATTAACCAACAAAATCCCTAAGTCAGGAATAATTCCCAGCAAAAGAGAAAGAACTACCAAGCTAATAATTGGCCAAACTCTAAAAGAATTTTTCCAAAATAAAGAATTCCTGGTAATATTTTTTTTAAATATATTTCCATCCAATTGAACAGGTTCACTATAAAAAGCTTGTATAACCCGAAAAAAATAAGCTGCGGTAATGATGCTGCTAAAAACAATAGCTACTGTGAGAACAGAATAGCCTGCCTCTATAGCAGCTAAACATATTAAAAATTTACTAACAAATCCATTCATTGGCGGAATACCAATAATACCCAGGGAAAGAATAACAAAGCAAAATGCAATTAGGGGATTTTCTCTGGCAAAACCTTTGAGTCCCTTTAACCTTCTCGAGCCAGTTTGTTGAATAATAATTCCTGCACAGAAAAAAAATGCACTTTTTAATATCGCATGATTTAAAATATGATAAAGGGCTCCTTCAAAACCTCGGTTGCTGTTAACACTTAAACCAGTCAATATAATTCCCATCTGAGTAATGGTTGAATAAGCCAGCATTCGTTTCAGATCTGTTTGAGCCAATGCCATCATCGCCCCATATAGCAGAGTAAGCACGCTTAATATCATTAAAATATTCTTGTTAGCGAACAGAATCAGTAAATTTTCACCACTAAAAAGACCGTAGAATAATCTTAGCAAACAGTATACGCCGACTTTGACCACCACACCGGAAAGCAGGGCACTAACCGGTGTAGGTGCCAGGGAATGCGCATCAGGCAGCCAGCTATGAAGCGGAAACATAGCCATTTTGATTCCCATACAGGTAATAAGTAAAACCATGGACATTATTATAATTTGCGGATTATGGGCAAATATCTCTGGTAATTGTTGGGAGATTTCCGCTATCTGCAATGTGCCTGTCATGGCATAAAGAGAGCCCACTGCCAGAAGAAACAGAGATAAACCTACGGCACTCATTAAAAGATAATTAAAACTAGCTCTTAATGCAACTCCTTGTTGATGATAAGCTATTAACAGGTAGGTGCAAATTGATACAAGCTCATAGACAATGTACATATTAAATATATCTGCAGTAAAAATGGTGCCTACCATACCGCCCAGTAAAAGTAAAAAAAGGAAATAATAAGTATGGCCATATTGTTTTTCAGGAATGGAATATAAAACCACCAATATTCCCACTAATAATATTATAAAAGCAAAGAAGAAGCTTAAACTATCAATAACAAGGTTGATACCTAAAGGCCCCTGCCATCCGGCGAGATGATAAGTTATTACCTGACCATTTAAAATAGAGGAAGTAAATATCAACAAAGATATAAATGAGAAAGTTATACTGGTAATTGTTAATTCTATTATATATTTCTTGAAGAGTAAAACTATAAAGCCAGCAGCTAAAGGCAAAACAATGATTAAAATTGGTAAATGATTAGACAATGATTACTCCCCGGAAATTTTTTGAATATCTAAGGTTTTATATTTGGCATAAATTTTAACCACCATCGCTAATGCCAAAGCAGTAAGAGAAATGCTTACCACAATTGCTGTTAACATTAAAGCCTGGGGTAGCGGATTAACAAAAATAAGATTTGGGGAATCAGCTACCTCTTTGTTCATAATTGGTGCTAATCCACCTTCTTGATAACCAATGGCAATAAAATAAAGTACTACACTGGCATTTATTATAGTTAATCCAATAACTTTTTTTATGAGATTATTTTT
>CAYWJZ010000002.1:11302-16834 GCA_964458635.1 uncultured Atribacterota bacterium | reverse complement strand
TGCCACTTTTTCCAAGGAACTCAAATATCTACTTTTAAATCTTTTTTCTACTTCCTTTAAACCACAACATAAAGCCAGAAGAATAATCGCCGTTCCAATAACCACACCACCCTGAAATCCTCCTCCGGGCGATAAATGTCCATGTAAGGTCAGGTAGAAACCAAATAACAAAATAAGGGGAAATAATTTTTGAACTAAAGTTTTGATTATCCTTGAATTTTCCAATCTAACTTTCTCCCCGTAAAAAATATGTAACACCTATAACAGCTATAAAGAGTACAATTGTTTCTATTAATGTATCATAGACTCGATAATCAAGATATATTGAGGCAACAATATTAATCGCTCCGGTATCGCGTATGCCATGCTCTAGATAATAATTGACATAATCTAAATTTTTTGGATTGCCATATTCCAGCCGAATAGCACTTATTAGCAGAATAGTCACAACAATTATCAGCACAATATAATAATATTTTTTTATCAATTTGAAATTCATTCCTTCTTTAGTGGATATATTTTTTATACAACTTATGGTAAGTTCCGTTCTTTTTAATTTCTTTTAAGAATCTATTTAATTGCAATAGAAGCTCTTTTCTGTCTTTTGCTATTCCATATCCATATTCCTGAATATTGCTGATAGTTCCAACTATTTTTAAATTATGATAGTCAATCTGACCGACCATTGCTTCGATCATATCTACTGCAACAGCATACACCTCACCTTCAGATACAGCTTTTAAAAGCTTGTCCGGATTAGAAAAACTTGTATCTATTTTAATGCCATCTACTAATTTCAAGGCATGATAACAGGAAGTATTCGGAACTGAAAAAACAGTTTTGTCCTTCAGGTCACTGATTGAATTTAATTCAGTGTTGTCAGTATTAGTTACAATAACTACCCTGGTTGGGAAATAACCGTCAGAAAAACTTATCTGTTTTTCCCTTTCCCTAAGTCTGGTCATTCCGGCACCAATGATATCACCTCTTTCTGAGACAAGTTGGGCAATAAGCTCATCCCATTTTCCAACTTCCCTTACTTCTAATTCCATATCTAATTTTTGGGCAAATAAAGATAAAATATCATAATCCAAGCCAGAGGGTTCACCTTGGTAATCATAAAAGAAAAAACGGCTATGCGGATAAGTTAACATAATAAGAGATCCTCGCTTTTTGATGGCTATAATAAAAATTACGGTAGCAAACCCTGAACCTATAGCAGCTTCGGTAATTGCCACATCTGGTGCGTGCAAATAGTAAAGTACTAAAGACAATACAAGGCTAAATGCACCCAATACAATAACTGAACTCAGTAGATTCTTTAATTCAAGTGCCAGTAAGGCAAGTACTACTAACATCACTAAAAATAGGGTTAACATAAAGCTTTTTTTAATCCTTCCTTTGGCTTTTTTCACTTTCTTTTTTTCGCCATGGCTTTATACCTCTAATTGCGGCAGAACGTGCAATAGCATGTGTAGATACAGGATTTGTGATTAGCAGGAAAAATATAATGATTAATATTCTTAAGGAAAATATATTAAACCCCTCTAATAAGATCAACCCAATAAGTAGGGCAACCGTACCTGCTCCATCACACTTGGAACTTGCCTGTAGCCTGGTATAAATATCAGGGAAACGGATCATTCCCACTGTACCAAAAAAAAAGAAAACTAACCCGAAGAATATAAATACAGAGGCAATCATTTTTTATTTCTTTCTTCCCCTTCTAAAAACTTACTAACTGTAATGGTACTGACAAATCCTATAATGGCATACACTAAAGCTACATCCAGATAAATATTGCTCCTGAACAATAATGCGGCAGCCACCATAATGTTCACAACCTTGGATGACATAAGATTTACAGCGATAAGTCTGTCCCAGTGAGTAGGACCAACAATAACTCGATAAATAGTCAATAATGCAGTTACACCCAATATTGTTATGATCACCATAATAATATTCATCTAAATATCCTTTCCAGCCATTGCTCGAAACTACCTTTAATCAATTCAGCTGCATGACCAAAATGAGTAGTACGGGCATATAACCAATGCACATAGATATATTCGCCTTCGGTATCGATGGTGATAGTACCCGGTGTCAGGGTTATGGAGTTTGCCAGCAACAAAATACCTAAATCAGATTCTATACCAGATTTAATCATAACGATTTCCGGATTAATATCCATTGTAGCTATCCGATACACTACATCGAAACTGGCTAAAAACATTTCGTACAGAAGAACAAAGAGATAGAGTAATAAATAAAAAATAGTTTTAATTAACCGACTATGAATTCCCTCACTGGATTGAATAAAGAAGTTACAACTTATCAGACTAATAAAGAAGGAAACAATCACGCCAACAAGTATTGAAGTAGGTTGAAAATTCAGAGTCAGGATCAGCCAAAATAGTATCAAAAATAAAAATGTTAAAATATATCGAATATTTTTAGACATGCATTGTTTCTCCTGATAGAAAGTAACTTCCATCTTTGGATTTCAGGTAAAATGTCATCTAGCTTATCTTAATCTTTTTTGGTTAAATAAAAATCAATGGTAACGTTTTACTTCAAACCTGGACAATTGAACTTTTTCCTCCGGATAGATACCTGCCTTCCGTCTGGCGATATCAACCTGATCTTTCGCTGTATCGACACCTTCTAAATTTGGTAGTAATAGCCCCTTTTTAAAACCGCTACTAACGATAACCCCATACTTTTGGGGATCGAGCTGGGAAATATCTTTGACTTCTTCCGGAGGAGAGAGGATATCCACAGAAATATCTATCTTTTCTACTTCGTCAATAGTTACCGGGGGGAAACGAGGATCCCGGGTAGCTGCACTTACGGCATTCTCAATAATTTCCAAAGCAATATTATCTTGAGTAGGTAAAAATGTGCCAATACAACCACGCAAATGTCCATCCTTTTTCAAGGAAACAAATACACCAGCACGATTAATAGTTAATTCTTCGGGAAGGTTTTCCGGTTGATACATTTTTTGTTTTCTTTCTAAAAAATGAACAATACTTTTTCGGGCTAATTGTACTTGAATACTTTCTTCGCTCTTTCTAATCATCATAAACCACCTCTTAAATCAACTTTTAAATATTTTATAATTAAAAGCTTTAAGTATTATTCGTTTTCAAATATTAACAGATTCTGGGTAGTTGCTGTCCACTAAGCATACCTACGATCCTTTTACCACCAATGGCTGTCTTAAGATATACTTCAGCTCTATTTTCGGATACTACTTTTCCAATAATAGTAGATTGTTTTCCATATTGACAGGTTTTCATTTTTTTTAGCATTTTTTCAGCATATTTTTGGGGCATAAATGCAATCAATTTACCTTCATTGGCTAAATACAGTGGGTCATAACCCAATATTTCGCAGGTATCTGTCACCGATTTATCAATGGGGATTTTCTCTTCCTCAATTTCAATTTCTACTTTAGATGATTGGGCAATCTCATTTAAAGCTGTTGCCAGCCCTCCTCTGGTAGGGTCTCTTAAAACATGGATATTCTTGTTTAAACCTAACATTTGGTGGACCAAATCAGATAGTGGAGCAGTATCACTGGAAATCCCCTGTTCCAGCTCGAGATTCTCCCGGGAAGCCAGAATACTTATTCCATGATTTCCAATAGGACCATTAATAACAATTATATCTCCCTCCTGTGCTTGACCGGCATTAATTAGAATATCATTATCAATATAACCAATTCCTGTTGTATTAATAAAAATCCCATCAATATCACCACGATTAACAACCTTGGTATCTCCGGTAACCACCTTAACCCCTATCTCGTGTGCTGTTTTTGCCATAGTAGAGACAATCCTGTCCAGAATCTTAACTGTAGTCCCTTCCTCTATAATAAAAGAGGTACTCAGATATTTTGGCTGTGCTCCACACATTGCTAAATCATTAATCGTTCCATGAACTGACAGATGTCCAATATTGCCCCCTGGGAAAAAAAGTGGGCTAACAGTATAAGAGTCGGTAGAAAAAGCAATACGTTTATCTATTGCTGGTAAAACGGCACCATCGTGAAGTTGATTCAAAATCGGATTATTAAAATATTTTAAAAAGACTGAACGAATTAACTGATCGGATAATTTTCCGCCACTACCGTGATCTAAAGTTATGATTTTATCTTTCATTGTTTTCTCTCCTTTTGATGTAATGGCTGAATTTATAGATTCTATTTTTGATAAAATTAGTATTCAGTATCGAGTATCGGGTATCGAGTCCAAATACAGAACTGTTATAATACGAATAATTGGGTAAAGAGATTTTCTTTGTAAATAATTCCTATATTGTTTTTCCTATTTCTTTTATCTTCTCTTGAACTAATTACCAACGACTATTGTTATCTAAAAACTGTAAACTATAAACTAAAAACTCATCTCACCTTTAATTGTTCCACATTTTTCTACTCGATACTATCATGCTTTCATTTATGTTTAAAGTATTTTACTACATACCCGCTACTCACGACTAGATACTATATTTAAAATATGCCGCACAGGTTCCTTCGCTGGAAACCATACATGCTCCTACGGGATTTTCGGGTGTACAGACTTTCCTGAAAAGAGGACAATCCAGAGGGGTGATTACACCTCTTAATACTTCTCCACAACGGCATCCAGGGTTTTCCAGAGTTTTTTCAACTTTAACTTCAATATTTCTTGCATTCATAGCAGAAAATTCACATTTCAAATCCAAACCACTAGCAGTAACCTTCCCTATCCCGCGCCACTGGCTATCAACAACAGAAAATACTTCGTTCATTTTCTTGAGAGCAACCGGGTTTCCTTCTTCCCTTACTGCTCTTCGGTATTGGTTTTCCACAACCGGTTTTCGTTCTATCTTTTGCTTTATTAATCGATAAATAGCAAAAAGAATATCTACAGGTTCAAATCCGGCAATAACACAGGGAATTTGATAGTGCTGGGAAACAAACTGATATGGTCTGGTTCCTATAATAGCGCTGACATGTCCAGGACAGAGAAATCCATCAATTTTGCGTTCTGCTTTTTGCAGGAGTGCTTGCATAATTGGTGGCATAATTTTAGCCAGACTCAGTAAATAGAAATTCCGTAAAGAGTTTTTCTGGGCTTCAAGAACAACACTAGCCAATAACGGTATGGTCGTTTCAAAGCCGATCCCAATAAGAATGACTTTATTTTGCGGAAGTTCACTGGCTAGCTCTAAAGCTTGTAACGGAGAATAAACCAGCCTAACATTCGCACCCTGGGCTTTTTCTTGTTTCAGGCTTGAGGAACTGCCCGGAACATCAATCATATCACCAAATGTAGCTATGGTTGTTTTCTCCTTCCTTGCCAGGGCAATAATATGATCAATAGCTGATATTGGTGTCACACAAACCGGGCAACCTGGACCGGAGATTAAATGAATATTCTCTGGCAACATTTCTTTCAGTCCGGAACGAAAAATAGAAACAGTATGTGTACCACAAACCTCCATTAAATGAACATCCATTTTTGTTAATTTTGTTATTTTTTT
>CAYWJZ010000002.1:0-11202 GCA_964458635.1 uncultured Atribacterota bacterium | reverse complement strand
TTTTTCAATTTAATGGTAATTTCATAAATTATTATAGAAAACCGCCACTTTGAATCTTTGCATTAGCAATGACTGCCTGCCCTAAAGAAATACAAGCATCATTTGGTGGTATCTTATAATGAATACAAATTTTAAAATTATTCTTTTTTAACTTTTTTATTGTTTGATCTAACAAGAAACTATTTTGAAAAACTCCTCCACTTAAAACTACAACATTGATGCCAAATTTATCTCTTATTTTAACACACATTGAAAGGGTAAAATCTGCAATGGTGTTGTGAAATTTTGTGGCAATTTTTTTTATACTCTCATGCTTTTCCATATCGTGAATAATCTGATAAAACATCTCTTCTGTTTTTACCAGATAACCAGATTCTGGTTCTTCGATACAATATGAATAGTGTTCTTTATATTTTGGCTGACATACCGCTTCCAGTTCCATAGCTGCCTGTCCTTCAAAATTTACTTCATCCCTTAATCCAATCAAAGAGGCTACTGCATCAAATAGACGACCACAACTGGAAGTAAAAGGAGAATTTATTTTTTTATCCACCATCTGAAAGAGTATTTGCAAGTCATTGGATTTTATTCTTTTAATTAATGCAATATTAGATTTAGCAAGTTTCTGTCCAAAGATGGAATAAAGATAACTGCAAGCCATCCTCCATGGCTGATGAATTACCTGTTCCCCTCCCGGCATAGCCTGATATTGCAAATAACCTGCCCGCTGGAAATTCAATAGATCAGCGATCAAAAATTCACCGCCCCATAAATTACCATCATCCCCTAAGCCAGTACCATCAAAGGCAACTCCAATTACTTTTTCGTTCAACTTGTGCTCTGCCATACAACTGGCAATATGAGCATGGTGATGCTGAATTTTTAGTAAGGGTAAATTTTTTTTCTCAGATAACTGTTCAGCATAAGCAGTAGATAGGTAATCAGGGTGTAAATCACAAGCAATAATTTCTGGTTTAAATTGAAATATCCGGATTAGACGGTTAATTGATTCTTTGTAAGATTCAAAGCTATCCCTATTCTTTAAATCACCCAAATGTTGGCTGTTAAAAGCATAATGATCCCTGGTAAAACATACTGTATTTTTATCTTCGGGGCCAGCTGCAAAAACTTGTCGGCCTTTTTGGGATAGAATAACAGGGAAAGGAGCATATCCTCTCGATCTTCGAATAAATATCGACCGATTTGCAGATATTTTTAGCACAGAATCATCACAACGGTTATATATAGGCCGATTATGAATAAGTAAAAAATCAACTCTATCGGCTAATTTTTGAAAGGTTTGTTCATTTTGATAAATAATGGGTTCATCACTAAAATTTGCACTGGTCATTATTAAAATTAAATCATTATCTTTAAATAATAAAAAATGTAAAGGTGTATAGGGTAACATCACACCTATATATCTATTGCCCGGAGCGATAGCGGGTGAAATATAGTTATTTTTTTTCTTTTTTAGAAGTACGATTGGCCTTTCTATATTTTCCAGATATTTTTTAGCATATAACGAAACATGGCAAAAAGAACTTAGTTGGTTTATATTTTCAGCCATAACTGCAAAAGGCTTCTCATCTCTGTGTTTAATTTTCCTTAACCTGGAAACGGCTAGATGATTACTTGCATCACAGGTTAGATGAAAACCACCCAATCCCTTTACAACACCAATCTGGCCTTTTTTCAGTCTTTCCTGTACTTCTTTGATAGGCTCTGGGGTTATTATTTTTTGAGTATTTTCATATAAAAATACCTGAGGCCCGCAAATTGGACAGGCATTGGGTTGGGCATGGTAGCGACGATTCTCTATATTTTTATACTCTGCATAACAGTTGTGACACATTGGAAATTTTTGCATCGTCGTATTATCACGGTCATAGGGCATTTCTTGAATAATGGTAAATCGAGGTCCGCAATTGGTACAATTAATAAAAGGATAGTGATAACGACGGTCAGAAGGATTGTTCAATTCTTTTAGACAATCATCACACACAGAAATATCCGGAGGAATAAGAATAACCGGATGACCATTATCTGCCCGACTTTTCTTAATTTTGAATTCTGAAAATTCAGCCAGGGGCAATTTTTTAATTTTAACATCTTCTATGAGAGCTAAAGGAGGAGGGTTAACCTGTAATTCTTTGATAAAATTATGAACAGCGATTTCTTCTCCTTCAATTTCTATCTCTACGCCTTGATTAGAATTACAAATCCAGCCAGTTAAATGATTATTCTGAACTAATTTATGAATATAAGGCCGAAAGCCGACTCCCTGGACAATTCCATGTATTATTATTTTTTCTCTTATTTTCATTTTTCAACCACCAAGTATAAATTCGGGGATAATGTCGTTAGTCGTTAGTATCTGGTATCTAGTAAAATCAATATCGAGGTACCAGGCTAAATATAATTATTTAGGGTTATTCTCTACTATTTCTATATTTATATTTTTACCATACTTGAATCTTTACATAATTTTATCTAGATAATTTATTATTGTTTACCCAATTTTATTTTATTCTTCTCTTAACTAGATGCTAACGACTAAATACTGAATACTATTTTCTTACAATTCCCTCCAGCCAGTCAAACCAGTACTGCAATCCTTCCCCAGTCAGACATGATACTTCAATAATCTTTATATCAGCCCTGATTTCTAGAGCTTCTTTCTTTAAGCGCTCAATGTCAAATGGAACATAGGGCAATAAATCTATTTTATTTATTAACAGCAGATCACATTTCCTAAAAATTATAGGATATTTAATTACTTTATCATCGCCTTCGGGTATACTTACCAGGTTAACTCGCTTTCCCTCTCCTAAATCAAATCCGGCAGGACAGACTAAGTTACCCACATTTTCTATAAAGAATAAATCAACTTGATTTAAATCAAAGGCTGATAAAGCACTGTTAACCATATTGGCGTCTAAGTGGCAGGCACCATCAGTATTAATCTGGGCAACCTGTACATCATATTTATCAATACGCTGGGCATCGCGATCAGTCTGCAAATCCCCTTCTAAGACAGCAATTTTTATTTTCTTCCCAAGTGTATCTATTGTTTTTTCTAGTACACTGGTTTTTCCGGAACCAGGCGAACTCATCATATTGATGACCGGTAAATTATGATGCATAAAAATCTGTCTATTTTTTAATGCCATATCTTCATTGCTTTTCATAATATTGGAAAATACTTTAATTCTGGTCAACTTTCTCTCCTTCTGAAATTTAATTGATTTTTTACTTCTTAAAATTTTATGCACTACTTATTTTCTTTATTTTTATTATTAAGCTGATCTTTCTGAAAGAATCTCTCGGCAATAACAAGTGCAGCAAAATCATCATAAGGACGGGGTGGGACACGGAAGGAAATTGGTAATATTTTAGATAACCCTGTCGGTGGATAATATTCAAAATAGCGTTTCCTGGCCTGCATGGTGGTATCTTTTTCGGCTACTTTTGTTAATATAAGGTTGGGAAATTTTTCCTTGATGATAGTAAAGAACTTTTCAGAATTAGTTCCACTGCCAATTAATATCTTTTTAATCTTATACCTGTCTAAGCATACCTTTATTCTATGAAGTAATTTTTCTTTTCCTACAACCTCACCTGCAATAAATTTCAAATCATTATCAACAACTGCAATACCGCATTTTTTATTCCCCGGGTCAATGGATAATACAATTTTATTCATACTTTTGTCCTTAGGTAATTTTTGAATATTATACCATCTATGTGGATTAATCCCAACTATTCAGGAAACATGATATGGCTTAATTAACAATAATATCGCACACGCAAAGTGGGTAGCTTTTCAGAACCCCTAAAAGGGGGTTAATATTTCTAAGTAAACCAAACACTAAAACTGGACACGCCATGGATGAGTGTACACATTCATTCTTTTTTCACGGGCAAAACCAATCAAAGTTATACCTTTTTGATTTGCCAATTTAACTGTACAATCTGTAAGAGCAGATCTGGAAATAATTATTGGGATATTTCCAGAAACAATTTTTTCAATAATTCCTCCCGTAATACGACATGAAGTTAACATGATTTTGTCTTTCAGACTAATATTTGTTAACAATGCCTCTCCTAATATTCGATCAATAGTATTATGTCGACTTATATCTTCACAAAATAATAAAATGGAACCATTAAAATCGGCTAATGCACAACTGTGTACACTTCCGCTTTGTTGAAAAAATATGGATCTCTCCTGTATCCTGGAAATCAGAGAATAAATAGTATTGGGATTAATTTTGAGGTTATTATAAATAACAGGAACGGGCTCGACTTGCTTTTCTATTTGCTGCTTTCCCATTATCGGCGAAATCGAATTAGCTGTTTCTTTGATAGTATGAAGCATATTTTTTATCTCAACATTTATTGATCTTCTTCTTATTTTAATCGAGGTAATATCTTCTTTCTTTTGCAGGATTCCTGAAGTAAACAAAAATCCCACTACCAGATAATTGTAGTTACCCGGACTGCAACTTAAGCTTATCAGCTTCTCTTTATTAACAAATATGGTTATTTTTATCTCTCTGGCAACTAAATCTAAAACCTCTGCGTTTTTATTTCCGGTAAACCGAATTAAATTAGTTCTGGTTCCTTTATTATTTTTTAACAATCCTATTTGCCTCTTTTTCGTGCTAATTTTTTTGCCCTGATAAAATCATTTTTATAATTGATATTAAAAAATGAGCATAACTCCGGATCATACCTGGTAATTTCCTTTTCTTCAATCCAACGAATATTTAAATAGGGAAAGATATTTCTTACTGCTAATTTTCCGCTTTTTATACTTTTCACCATTACCTCTAAACAATTTTTGCTATAAATTGCACACAAAGGTTCGAACAAATCCTGGTGGTATTTTGGAATGATGATATCATAGTTTTCTATTTTTTGAATCATATATTTAATTAATCTACCTTCAATAAAAGGCATGTCACAACCTATTACCAGACTATAAAGAGTTTTAGAAGCTCGTAAACCGGAGAAAATTCCTCCCAGAGGTCCTTTTTGCGGATAAACATCTTCCACAACTTTTTCAAATTGGGGAAATTTTTCTTTTGAACCAACAATGATAATATCTTTTTCTGTGATACCATCGATAGAGGTCATTTTTGATACTAACCTGTCTATAAGGTTAACACCCATTAATTTCATCTTCCCTTTGTTCTTGTTTAGACCTATTCTGCTGCTTTTCCCTCCTGCTAAAATAAGTACAGTAATTGGAAAGAATTTTTTAATATTATGCTGGTCTTTTTTCATTTTTTACCAAAATATAAGGAATACTTTTGCAAAATTATTCATTCAAGATAATATTTTTTCAATTTTAACTGCACAAAACTTGTATTCCGGAATCTTAGAAACTGGATCCAGTGCAGCATTGGTTAATAAATTGGCTGCAGCTTCATGGAAATGAAAGTTCATGAAAACCACACCTTGATCCGATTTTTCAGTTATCTGTGCTTTGGCTCTGATTTTCCCTCTGCGGGAGAATACTTCTATTATCTCCCCGTCTTCGATGCTAAATTCCCGGGCATCTTGAGGGCTGATTTCAACCAAAGCTTCCGGATAAATTTCCCTTAATCCCTTAGATCTTCTGGTTACTGTACCGGTATGAAAATGATACAATACTCGACCTGTAGTAAAGATCAGGGGGTAATCTTTATCCGGTAATTCAGCTGCTTGTTTAAAGTCTACCGCAAAGAATTTACCTTTTCCTCTGGTGAATTTTCCCTTATGCAAATATTTGGTTCCCGGATGGCTGGCATCAGGACAAGGCCATTGTAACCCCTCTTTCTCTAATCTAGAATAAAATATTCCGCCATAAATGGGGGTAAGATCAGCAATTTCTTCCATAATTTCCGATGGGCAGTTATAACTCATTTGATAACCCATTTCTCGGGATAATTCAGATATTATCTGCCACTCAGGTTTTGCATCTTCGATGGGCTCAATTGCTTTGTATATTCTTTGTACGCGCCTTTCGGTATTAGTAATGGTACCGTCTTTTTCAACAAAGCTTACCCCAGGCAAAACTACATCTGCCAGTTTGGCTGTTTCAGTCATAAACATATCAGAAACTACTAAAAATTCAGTTTTCTTTAATGCCTCACGGGCATGATTTAGGTCCGGATCAGACATAGCCGGGTTTTCTGCCATAACAAAGATTCCTTTTATCTTTCCTTCATGAGCTGCATTTAAGATCTCAACTACAGTTAAACCTGCATTATCGGATAAATTAACACCCCAGGCTTGAGAAAACTTCTCATTAATTTGAGAATCGTTCACTTTTTGATATCCGGAATAGACATTAGGCAATGCACCCATATCACAGGCACCCTGAACATTACTCTGTCCGCGTAAAGGATTTACTCCAGAACTTTCTTTCCCTACATTACCGGTTAACATAGCTATATTGGCAGTAGATAGAACATTATCTGTACCGGTGATATGCTGAGTGATTCCCATTGAATAAATTAGCGAAGCGTTCGGCGCTGTTGCATAAATTCGAGCTGCTTTTCTAATATCATCAGCCGGCACACCGGTAATCTTTTCCACCACCCCGGGATGATACTTTAA
The DNA here is from genome assembly GCA_964458635.1 of uncultured Atribacterota bacterium. GTDB lineage: Bacteria > Atribacterota > Phoenicimicrobiia > Phoenicimicrobiales > Stramentimicrobiaceae > CAYWJZ01. The sequence goes on along the minus strand of CAYWJZ010000002.1, from coordinate 4,593 downwards.
GACAGTTTTTTTCATTTCTTTGTAGCCTTCTGTCCTCTCCTCGATAAAGGATTTATCTTCCAATCCTTCAGTAATTATTACATTCATCAATCCGTTAAACAAGGCTACATCTGTACCCGGTTTCTGTCTTAACCAAATAGTGGCATATTGAGTCAGTTCTATTTCTCTCGGATCAGCAACAATTAGCTTTGCTCCATTTTTTGTTACTGCTTTTTTAATTTCCAGAGCAATAATAGGATGATTTTCTGTGGTATTAGAACCGGTTAAATAGATAGCCGCAGCATTGGCAATTTCTTTGATGGAATTAGTCATGGCTCCACTGCCAAAAGATTGTGCCAGACCTGCAACGGTTGCTGAATGGCAAAGCCGAGCACAGTGATCTATATTATTGGTGCCCAATACGGCACGAGTAAATTTCATAAGAAGGTAATTTTCTTCATTAGTACATTTGGCAGAAGAAAGAACTGCCAGGCTGTCACTACCATGGTCTTTTTTTATTTTCTTAAATTTATTGCTGATTAACTGGAGTGCTTCTTCCCAGGATGCCGGTTCAAATTTTCCGCCTTTTCTTATCAAAGGGGTTGTCAGGCGATCATCTCTGTGGATATAATCATTGCCAAAACGTCCTTTGACACAGAGATTAATTCCGTTAACTATACTGACAGGATTGGAAGTAACTTTTGCTACCCTTCCGTCTTTGATATTTAAATCAAATCCGCAACCACAACCGCAATAGTTACAGATAGTATGAACTTTTTGAAATTCCCAGGACCGTCCCTTGCCCCGGGCTTCTTTATCAATAATTGCTCCTACAGGACAAACTGCGACACATTGCCCGCAAAAAACGCAATCAGAATATTTTAAATCAACATCTCCTTGTGCTGCAATTTTAACATCTAAACCCCGATGAGCAAAATCAATGATATGGGATTGCTGAATTTCATTACATATTTCCACACAGCGACCACATAATACACATTTACTCATTTCCCTTACAATAAAGGGATTGCTGTCATCAATTGGTAGCTGTTTTCTATTTGGACTAAAAAGAAATGTTTTTATACCAAATTGATAGGCAAGGTCCTCTAAAATACAAGAACCGCTTTTTTCACAAGTCATACAATCCAGGGGATGATTAGCTAAAAGTAACTCCAGAATCATTCTTCGTGCTTTTAGAACTCTATCACTATGTGTGTATATTTGCATATTCTTTCTGACGGGGTATACGCACGAGGCAACCAGAACGGGGCTACCGACAACTTCTACCACGCAAATACGACAAGATCCGGGTTTAAAGTCTAACTCAGGCATTAAACATAGTGCCGGTATATTGATACCAATTTTTCCGGCAGCTTCCATGATAGTGTCCCCTTCTCGGGCTTTTATTTTTCTATCGTTAATATATATATTAATATAAGACATTTTTTAACTCACTTCTTTAAAAACAGTAACCTTAATAAACAAAAGTTAATACCCCACCTGTATAACGGGTGGCTTTAAATTGGTTAATGTGGATAACCTGTTCTTTTATTCTTCATATTATCTTTGATGTTATTTTCATATTCTTTCCTAAAATAACGTATAGTACTAAGGGCAGGATTGGGTGCGGTCTGCCCCAATCCACAAAGAGAGGTCTCTTTAATAATCTTACCCATTTCTTCGAGAAATTCAATATCTCCTACTTTGCCTTTCCCTTTACAAATATTGTTGAGGATTTCCAACATTCTCTTAGTGCCTTCCCGGCATGGCGTGCACTTGCCACATGATTCTTTTTGACAAAAATCCATGAAGAAACGGGCAATATCTACGGCAGATTTATCTTCATTCATGACAATTAAACCTCCGGAACCCATGATAGCCCCTAACTTATTAATAGTTTCGTAGTCTATGGGAACATCAAGATGCCGGGATGAAATACAACCTCCCGAAGGCCCTCCAATCTGGGCTGCTTTAAAATCTTTACCATCCAATACTCCTCCACCAATATCAAACACAATTGTCCTTAAGGTAGTCCCAATGGGAACTTCAATCAACCCTACATTATTCACATCTCCGGTAAGTGCAAAAACCTTGGTCCCTTTACTCTTTTCTGTTCCGGTTCCGGCAAACCAAGCACTCCCATTGAGAATGATTTGGGCAATATTTGCCAATGTTTCTACATTATTCAAGATAGTTGGTTTTTCCCACAAACCTGCTTGGGCCGGAAAAGGCGGACGTGGCCTTGGTACCCCCCTTTCCCCTTCAATAGACCTCATCAGGGCCGTCTCTTCTCCGCAAACAAAAGCCCCGGCACCCCGATAAATCTTCAGGTCAAAATCAAATCCAGTTCCCAAAATATTCTCACCCAAAAGACCCTGTTCTTTAGCATGAACAATGGCTTTCTGCAACATTTTTATAGCCAGTGGATATTCCGCCCGGCAATAAACATATCCCTGATGTGCACCTATTGCCTTACCGGCAATAATCATTCCTTCAATTACCGAATGAGGGTCTCCTTCTAAAATACTTCGATCCATGTAAGCACCAGGGTCTCCCTCATCTGCATTACAAATAACATATTTAATTGCACTATTTTCTTTTGCAGCAAACTGCCATTTAAGTCCGGTAGGAAAACCAGCTCCTCCCCTTCCTCTTAAGCCTGAATTCATCAATTCATTGATAATCTCATCCGGACACATCGATGCAAGAGCTTTAGCCATCCCCTGATATCCGTCTCGGGATATATAATCTGTAATATTTTCAGGATCGATCAAACCTCGATTTCTTAGTACTCTCAACTCCTGATGCTTATAAAAAGAAATTTCCTCTATTGAAGATATGCTCTCTCCTTTTAATTCCTTTTCTCCAGATAATTTCTCTGTAGATTCCAGGTGTTCAGCAACTTGCTGCTGATTTCCTCTGGCTAAAGCATAAGCTGGTACAGGTTCTCCGTTTAAAACATGCTTTTCAAAAATCTCCAGTATTTTCTCTCGATTCAATTCTTGATAAATTACCGGTTCCTGTCCTGATATCTCGATAGTTACCAGGGGTTCTTTTCCACAAAAACCAATACATGCGGATTTGGAAATCAAGATTTCTTCTCTTATTTTTGACTTGGAAATCTTTTCTTTAAGTATATCTAATATTTTTTGGGCACCTGAGGCTATCCCACAAGTACCCATATGAATTACAATATTAACCTTTTGGTTTTTTCTGAAAGTTAATTTATAATTAATAATATCATCTTTTATTTTTAATAAGTCTTTTGCTTTTAATTTTGTCATATAAAACTACATTTCTGAGATTTCGGGCTATTTATACTTATCCAATATCTCTGTTATTTTTATTGACTGAACCCTTCCATACACTTCTCCGTCTATCACTATCACCGGGGCCAGACCGCAGGTTCCCAAGCACCTGACAGTTTCATAAGTAAATCTCCTATCCTTCGTGGTCTCTCCCGGCTTTATTTTGAATTCTTTTTCAATTAATTGGGATATTTCCTGACTTCCTCTAACATAGCATGCTGTACCCATGCATACTTGAATAATATGCCTGCCCCTGGGTTTCATGGTAAAAAAGGCATAAAAGGTCACTATACCATAAATTTTACTTAAGGGAATATTTGTTTTACGGGATACCCTTTTGAGCACTGACATCGGTAAATATTCGAGAGCATCCTGAACATCTTCAAGTAAAGGAATTAAGCCATAGGGTTCTTGTTGGTATTTTTTTATAATTTTATGCAAAAATGCTATTTGTTCAGGGCTGAATTCTTCTAATAAAACATTATCCATTTGATCTTTCATTTTTTTCTTAGCTTTCCAGCTCTTATTAAAATAATCTACTATCCAATACTCCAAAGTTAATTAAACATATTATAACCTTCTTTTTCATTCTAATCAAAAATATTAAGTCCTGAACTCTTTAGCGCCTTTTCAGCCAACAAGGCAATAACCCCTCCTGCCAGTGCCGTTAAAACCTGCGGAAAACTCATCATCTGAGCAACCGGTGTCGGGACCTGAACCAACAAATTTACTGCCGTAACCAGGATTAAAAATTTAACCACAGAAGCAACAATGATTCCCAATATTTTACTTTTAGATTTCAACCAAAAAAATAAAACTACCAGAACACCATTGCCCAAAGCAATAAAAGGTATCAATGGAGCCAGAGGCGGTGGAAGTATCCCTCGCATAGCGGCAATTACGGGAGTAAAGATGCCAATCAATACACCACCCGGCCAACCTACGATCATGGCCGAAAGATAAAGTACGGTATTTACTAATGGACCGGTAATTAACTGAGGGAATCCTCCCATTTGAAACACCAAAGCAATGGCTAATAAAATTCCTGTTCTAGTTATCCATCTGATTCCGGTATTTTGCATTATCTCTTCCTCTCTTTCTTAAATAATTATTTTTAGATTTATACAGATAAGATTTAACCTGGATACCTGATAGTAATCCCAGTTTTCCGGTAAGAGAGCCTACCTTATCAGTATCTCCATAAATAATCAGACAAATTATATTGATCTTTTGCTGGGGATTGGGCATACCAATCCTTCCCAATATCATCTCTGCATGTTGACTCAAAATGTCATTTAGTTTTTTT
>CAYWJZ010000001.1:11437-30606 GCA_964458635.1 uncultured Atribacterota bacterium | reverse complement strand
GGCGGGAGAACCATTGCAGCCGGAGTGGTTACCGATATTATCGAGTAGAAGCAAGCAAGAAGTGTTTTTCAGAAAGAATTGAGGAGGTTGAAGACTTGATATGCAAAAAATAAGGATTAGACTTAGGGCATATGATCATAGAATTTTAGATAATTCGTCTTTGAAGATTATTGATGCCATAAAAAGGACAGGAGGTAAATATTCAGGACCAGTTCCTTTACCGACTGATATTAATAAATACTGTGTTTTAAGATCACCTCATATAGATAAGAAATCAAGAGAGGAATTTGAGATGAGAACACACAAGAGAATGATTGATATTATTGATCCTTCTTCAAAATCGGTAGAGGCATTAATGCACCTGGATCTTCCTTCTGGCGTTGATATTGAAATAAAAACATTAGAGTAATATATAAAAAATAAAGAAGGTTTTATTGATTTTAATAATAATAAAAACTATAAACTATAGACGTTTGAATATCTGCCTGGAGGTGTAAGTTTGTGAAAACTGGTATTTTAGGAAAAAAAATAGGCATGACTAATATATTTTTGGAAAATGGTGATGTCGTGGGTGTTACGATATTGCAGGCAGGTCCCTGCACAGTTATTAATAAAAGAGAAAAGCAGAAGGATCAATACGAGGCCTTGCAACTCGGGTTTGTACCAATTAAAAAAAAGAAAAATGTTAATCAACCATTAAAAGGTTATTTTAAAAAACAAAATGTAGAACCCTTTAAATATGTCAAAGAGTTTAAATATAGTGATATAGAACAATACGAAATTGGTAAAGAAATAAAAGTTGATCTATTTAAAGAGGGAGAAATAGTAAATATTGTTGGTTTCAGTAAAGGACGTGGATTTGCTGGATCAATAAAACGACATAATTTTTCCGGTGGTCCCAAAACCCATGGACAAAAGGATTATTACCGCTCTACAGGTTCGCTTGCTGCGACTGATGCAGCAAGGGTTTTTAAAGGCAAGAAGCTCCCGGGTAGAATGGGAAATGAAAAAGTTAAATTAAAGAATTTAGAAATAGTAAAAATTGATTTGGATCGGAACTTACTTTTATTAAAAGGTGCTATTCCTGGTCCCAACAATTCTCTGGTAGCGGTCGAAAAGGTTTCCTAAATAATTAGTAATGATCTTATCTGCGGAGGAAGGAGAGTAGCGCTATGGTTGATATGAATGTGCATACTGTAGAAGGCGAAAAAATAGGTGCGATAAAGTTAAATGATGAATTGTTTAACGCTAAGATTAACAAGCATATTGTTCACCAAATTGTAAAGAGATATCTTTCAGAAAAAAGAAGAGGTACAGCTTCTACCAAGGGTAGAAGTGAAGTAAGAGGCGGAGGCAAGAAGCCCTGGAGACAAAAGGGAACTGGTAGGGCAAGAGCTGGCACCATACGTTCACCAATATGGGTAGGCGGCGGTGTTGCCTTTGGGCCGGAAAAGAGGGATTATGGATATTCCATTCCCAGAAAAATGCGCTTGGTTGCCTTAAAATCTGTTTTATCTGACAAGGTTAAAAATAATGATGTTATTATTTTAGATAAGTTAGAGTTGAAAAATGGAAAGACCAAAGATATAATGCATGTTTTTGATAATTTAAATGTCAATGTCAATAATGATAAAATACTTATCATTATTGAAAGAGAAGATGAAGCAATTAAAAGGGCAGTCCATAACTTGAAAAATGCTATGGTTCTTACGGCCAATAAATTAAATACCTATGATATTGTTAATTATGAAAAAATGTTAATAACCAAAAATGCTTTACAAAAAATCGAGGAGGTATTTGCATGACAACCTCTGAAAGAATGGTTCTGATACATCCGATTATTTCAGAAAAAAGTGTAAAGGACAAAGAACACAATAAATATGTATTTAAAGTAGATTTGGATTCTAATAGGACTGAAATAAAAAAAGCTGTTCAGTCTAAATTTAAAGTGAAAGTCAAAAAAGTAAATACAATCAAAGTCCCTCCCAAAAAAAGAAGAATGGGTAGATTTAATGGCAAGACTTCACTTTGGAAAAAAGCAATTGTTACACTGAATACAGGACAAACAATAAAAGAACTAGATAATATTTAATAATAAGATTACAAGAGAAAGGTGTCGATTAAAGTGGCTGATATAAGAAAGTATAAACCAACATCATCTGATAGAAGATTTATGACCATTTCCACCTTTGAAGCAAATACCAGTTCCAAACCTAATAAAAAGTTGACCAAAGGACAGAGTAAAAAAGCTGGTAGAAATAACCATGGACGAATTATGGTTCGAAGAAAAGGTGGGGGTACAAAAAGGAAGTATCGCTTAATTGATTTTTGGAGAGAAAAAGACGGCGTGCCGGCAAAAGTGGCTCAAATTCAGTATGATCCCAATCGTTCTGCCAGAATAGCATTATTAAAATATGTAGATGGAGAAAAAAGGTATATTGTTTGCCCGGCAAAATTAAAAGTAGGGGATATTATAACTTCAGGGAAAAAAGCTGAAATAAATGTCGGAAATACCAAGGCATTAAAGGATATACCGGAAGGTACTTTTATTCATAATATTGAAATGACCAAAGGGCATGGAGCTGCATTAGCAAGATCCGCTGGTGCAATAGCCCAGATTTTAGCCAAAGAAGGCGCATACGCCCATGTTAAATTACCCTCTGGAGAGGTCAGATTAATTAATTTAGAATGTTTTGCGACAATAGGCCAGGTGGGTAACCTTAATCATGCTAATATTGATTTAGGTAAAGCAGGAAAAAGTAGATGGAAGGGCAGGAGGCCAAAGGTAAGAGGAGTCGCTATGAATCCTGTTGACCATCCATTAGGAGGCGGAGAAGGGAAAGCCGCTGGTGGAAGACATCCTGCATCTCCCAATGGCGTACTTGCTAAAGGCTATAGAACAAGAAAAAAGAAAAAAGACTCAGATAAGTATATTGTAAAAAGAAGGACAGATAAATAAGGGGGATTAACTAAAAAATGTCAAGATCTATTAAAAAAGGTCCATACATAGATGAAAAGCTTTTAAAAAAAATAAGAAATTTAAACCGAAAAAGAAAGAAAGAGCCGATAAAGACCTGGTCCAGAAACTCAACTGTTTTCCCTTTAATGGTAGGTCATACCATTGCTGTTCACGATGGGAAAAAACATGTTCCTATTTATATTACTGAGAATATGGTGGGTCATAAGTTAGGGGAGTTTGCACCTACCCGCCGATTTAAAGGACATGGTTCACACACGGAAAGGTCAACAACAATAAAATAAGTATCGAGCAAATAGTGCATGTTTTGTGGAAAGACATGATATTAATAGGAGGATTGTTATGGGTGTTAAAGCTATTGGAAGATATATACCGATATCTCCCAGAAAGTGTCGGCGAATGGTTGATATGATCAAAGGAAGAGATACGGGAACTGCTTTACTACAATTGCAATTTTCGCCAAGAAGGTCTGCCAAAATTATCTATAAGGTGTTGAAGACTGCAATTGCAAATGCGGAAAATAATCACGATATGAGTGTTGATGAACTGTATATTCATCGAGCTTTTGTTGATGAAGGCCCTACATTAAAGCGTTTTAGAGCAAGAGCTATGGGCAGGGCAACTAAAATCAACAAACGCTCAAGTCATATTACCATAGAATTGGAAGAGAAAGGGGTTGAAAAATAATTGGGACAAAAAGTTCACCCAAAAGGTTTACGAATAGGAATTATTAGAGATTGGGATGTAAAATGGTTCAGCCGGAAAAAATATAGCCAGAATGTTTTTGAAGATCATAAGATTAGAAAACACATTAAGGAGAATCTGAAACATGCCGGAATTTCTACAATTAATATTGAGAGGATTGCTAACAGAATTAGAATTACTATTAATTGTGCAAGACCTGGAATCATTATTGGCAGAAAAGGTGTTGAAGTTAATAAATTGAAAGATAGTTTATCGAAGCTAGTCGATGGAGAATTGCAAATTAACATTAAAGAGGTTAAGGTATCGGAAATTGATGCACAACTCGTTGCTGAAGATATTGCCAATCAAATTTTACGAAGAACTTCTGTTAAAAGAACAATGAAACAATCAGCATCTCGAGCTATAAAGATGAAAGCTGAAGGAATAAAGATTATGATTGCGGGAAGAATTGGTGGAGCTGAAATTGCTCGTACTGAGTGGCATATGGAAGGCAGGTTACCACTACATACCCTGAGAGCAGATATTGATTATGGATTTGCTGAAGCAAATACAACTTATGGAAAAATTGGCGTAAAAGTATGGATATTTAAAGGAGAAATTCTTTCTGAAAGTAATAATAATATTGGAAAACCTATTAATAATCCTCAGGAAAGCAAACCGCAAGGGGAAGAAGAAACAGAAGGATTAGGGAGGAACAAAGATGCTTCAACCAACTAGAACAAAGCATAGAAAAATGCAAAGAGGTAAAATGAAAGGAACAGCCCAAAAGGGGCATTTGATTTCTTTCGGAGAATATGGTTTACAAGCATTAGAATCTGCTTGGATTACCAGTGCCCAGATAGAATCTGCTAGAATTGCTGTAACCCACGCTATCAAAAGGGGCGGGAAGGTTTGGATAAGAGTTTTTCCGCATAAATCAGTTACTAAGACTGCTGCTGAAACAAGAATGGGGAAAGGTAAAGGTTCACCGGAATTCTGGGTTGCTGTTGTTAAACCTGGTACTGTGATATTTGAACTGGGTGGCGTTGGTGAGGAAATTGCCAGAGAAGCAATGAGATTGGCTTCACATAAATTACCAATCAAAACTCGCTTTGTTATGCGAGAAGAACAGGTGGTGGGATAAATTGAAAGCAAGTGAGTTAAGAGATTTATCTATAGAGGAATTAGAGAAAAAATTAACTGATTTAAAAGATGAGTTATTTAGTCTACGTTTTCAATCGGTAACTGGCCAGTTAAGCAATTATATGAGGATAAGGGATGTCAAACACGAAATAGCAAGAATAAAAACAGTATTGAGAGAGATTGAATTAAATAAAAGAGACGCTAAATCCGAGAGTGTTAAATAATTGAAAATAATAAGGAATAAGGTGATATTAAATGTCAATTTCTACTGAAGTAAAAAGCAGAGTCGGGATCGTAGTGAGTAGTGCTATGGAAAAATCTGTAGTTGTCCAAGTAAGCTATCTGGTTGCTCATAAACTTTATAAAAAAAGAATCAAAAAAAGTTCTAAATTTATGGCTCATGATGAAAAGAATATTTGTGAAGCCGGAGATAAAGTGAAGATTGTTTCTACCAGACCTTTAAGCAAGAGAAAAAGATGGGAAGTTTCGGAAATATTACAAAAACGCAAATAACAAAGCTTTGTTTTAATAAAGTGATCAACCTATGATTTGTAAGGGAGTGTGGCTAAATTGATACAAATGCAATCAAAACTTTTTGTAGCAGATAATTCTGGTGCAAAAAAAATACAATGTATAAAAGTACTTGGTGGGTCTAGAAAAAGATATGCAAGAATTGGTGAGATAATTGTTGCATCCGTTAAAGAGGCTAATGTAGGTGGCGCAGCAAAAAAAGGTGAAGTAGTTAAAGCAGTTATTGTTAGAACCAAGAAAGAAATAGGTCGTCCTGATGGATCATATATTCGATTTGATGACAATGCAGCTGTAATTATAAATAATCAGAATGAACCTATTGGAACAAGAATATTTGGTCCTGTAGCAAGAGAGTTAAGGGAAAAAAAGTTCATGAAAATTATTTCCCTTGCTCCCGAAGTAATTTAGTAGAAGGAAAGGAGACCAGGATATGGCTAAAGCAAAAATAGCTCTTAAGAAGGGAGACAATGTTCTTGTCATTTGTGGTGAAGATAAAGGGAAAAGTGGAAAGATTATTGATATATTTCCCAAAACAAATGAGGTTATCATAGAAGGTGTTCGTTTTCTAAAAAAACATATGAAACCAACACAGAAATCACCACAAGGTGGTATAGTGAGACAAGAGGGTCCCATACATCTCTCTAATGTTAGCCTGGTATGCAATAAATGTAATAAACCCACAAGCATTAAAAGGGATAAGACAAAAGAAGGGAAAAGGGTACGTATGTGCAAGAAATGTGGAGAAATAATTGATAAAGTTTAGGAGGTTAACTAGTGATTCCCAGACTAAAGGATAAATACCAGCAGGATATTATACCTGCAATGATGAAAAAATATAATTATAAAAATCAAATGGCGGTTCCTAAAATTGAAAAAGTTGTCATCAATATGGGATTAGGGAAAGCCAGAGAAGATGCTAAAATTGTTGATGAAGCCACTCAGGTTATAGCGTCCATTACCGGTCAAAAACCTGTTGTTACAAAATCGAGTAAATCTATTTCAAACTTTTCAATAAGGAAGGGCATGCCAGTAGGATGTAAAGTAACTTTAAGGAAAAATAGAATGTACGAATTTTTGGATCGACTGATTAATGTGGCTATGGCTCGAGTGCGTGATTTTCAAGGTGTCTCTCCGGACTCGTTTGATGGTCGTGGGAATTATACATTAGGAATAAAGGAACAGCTAATTTTTCCGGAAATAGAATTTGACAAGGTTAATACAACCTTAGGAATGAATGTTACAATTGCAACTAATGCGGAAAATGATGAAGAAGCAAAAGAGCTCATACGTTTAATTGGAATGCCTTTTAAAAAGGATAAATAACCGTTAAAGAGGAGGATAGAGCGTGGCAAAGAAAGCTTTGATTGCTAAAGCAAATAAAGAGCAAAAATATAAGGTCAGAAAATATAACCGTTGTAATATTTGTGGTAGACCCAGAGGATATATAAGAAAATTTGGTATTTGCCGTATATGTTTTAGAAAAATGGCTCATGATGGTGAATTACCCGGAATTACCAAGTCAAGTTGGTAATTAAAATATTACAGATACATTTATTACATATAACTAGATAAGGTAATCTAAATAAAATTGTCTGATTGCAAGAGGGGAGGATAGTATATGTCTGTTTTTTCGGATCCAATTGCCGATATGATCACGAGAATAAGAAATGCAAACCGAGCGAGAGGAGAAAGGCTGGAAATGCCTTCTTCTAAAATAAAACTAGAAATTGCCAGAATATTAAAAGAAGAAGGATTTATTCGTAATTACCAATATAAAGAAGATAACAAACAAGGAGTTCTAACTATAATACTAAAGTATTCTGAAAGGCAAAGAATTATTACTAACTTAAAAAGAATCAGTAAGCCCGGCTTACGAGTTTACGTAAATAAAGATGACATTCCTGAAGTCTTAGGTGGTTTGGGTATTAGTATTATGTCAACTTCCAAGGGAATTATGACTGGCAAAGAGGCCAAAAAACGCCACTTTGGTGGAGAGGTATTGTGTTATATCTGGTAAATAAATTAAATAAGCAAAGCACATAAAAGGTTTTTATCGGATTAATTAGTCGAGGAGGAAATCATGTCAAGAATCGGTAAGTTGCCCATTCAGATACCGTCAGGGGTATCAGTTGAAATAAAAGATAAAAAAATTAGCGTAAAAAAAAATGATCAGGAATTGCACTTTCAAATTCATCCTGATGTGAAAGTAAAAATTGAGAACGAAAAAATTATTGTCGAAAGAATAAGTGATTTGAGGGTACATCGCTCACTCCATGGTTTAACCAGAAACATGATATCCAATATGGTTAAGGGTATCAGTGAAGGCTTTGAAAAGACTTTGGAAATAAAAGGTGTTGGTTATCGGGCTGATCTTAAAGGGAAAGATTTGGAATTAAGTTTAGGATTTTCCCATCCCATAAAAATTAAAGCTCCTGAGGGGATCGAGTTTATTGTTGATAAGCAAAAAACTGTTAAAGTAAAAGGTATTGATAAACAGCTAGTTGGTAAAATTGCAGCAGAAATAAGAAATTACCGAAAACCGGAACCTTATAAGGGTAAGGGTGTAAGGTATATAGATGAACATGTAAGAAGGAAAGTTGGTAAGGCAGGAGCTACGGTTGGTAGTAAATAGTAAAAATTGTTGATATAAACAGAAGGAGGGATACTTCGTAACTATGAAAAACAAGAAGACAACTGCATGGGTTAGAAGGAAAAAGGGTATTAGAAAAAATATCTCTGGTAATAGTGAAAAACCCAGAATAACTGTATTCCGTAGTGCCAAAAATATCTATGCTCAAGTTATAGATGATGAAAAAGAAAATACTTTACTATCATTGTCAACTTTAAGCCCTGAAGTAAAAAAAGAAGCAGGTTATGGTGGAAATGTAAAAGCTGCGGAAATTACCGGAAAATTGCTAAATAAAAAAATAATGGACAAGGGAATCAAACAGGTCGTTTTTGACCGAAATGGTTATATATTTCATGGGAGAATTAAATCTTTAGCAGATCAAATTAAATTAAAGAAGAAAAATACCAAGAATTAAATAATAAATGTATTAACAAGCTTAAAATATAATACAGCTTGTAAATATTTTTAAAAATATATTTTAGCCTTTAAAAATTATAGATTGATAGGAGAGGAGATGAATACGTGCAAAAAATAGTTAATGGCGAACAAGAATTGAAAGAAAGCGTTATTTTTGTTAACCGAGTTAGTAAAGTTGTTAAGGGAGGAAGAAGATTTGGTTTTGGTGCTATGGTGTCAGTAGGTGATGGAAAGGGAAGTGTAGGAATTGGGTATGGCAAAGCAAAAGACGTCTCTGATGCTATAAAAAAGGGAGTTACTAAAGCTAAGAAAGATATGTGTAAGATAAAAATCAGAAATGGTACGATACCTCATACTGTTACTGGTGTCCATAGCGGTGCAAAAGTATTCCTAAGACCTGCTTCTCCTGGTACAGGTGTTATTGCCGGAGGCTCAGTTAGGGCAATTATAGAGGCAGCGGGCATACAGGATATTTTAACCAAATCATTGGGTAGCGACAACAATTTAAATATTGTGAAAGCCACAATGAAAGCTTTGCAAAGTCTTAAAAATGCCAAAGATGTTGCCAGATTAAGGGGTATCCCCGTTGAAAGAATATATAGTTAATTGTTATCTTACTGGAGGTGGATAGAAGAATGAAATTAAATGACTTAAAACCAAATCCTGGTTCAACACGTACAAAAAAACGCGTAGGAAGAGGTAATGCATCTGGCCATGGCACCACTGCCGGAAGAGGTATGAATGGACAAAATAGTCGTTCTGGTGCAAGCATAAGTTCATATTTTGAAGGCGGACAGATGCCCTTGAGTCGAAGGGTTCCTAAACGAGGTTTTAGAAATGTTTTTAAGAAACAATATGCAATCATTAACCTAAAAGACTTAAATCTATTTGATAATGATGAGGTTATTACACCTGAGAAATTAGTTACCGCTGGTATGATAAAAAAAGTAAGGGATGGTGTAAAGATATTAAGCAATGGAGAAATTACCAAAAGGTTAACCGTAAAAGCACATAGCTTTAGCCAGGGAGCAAAAAATAAAATTGAATCAGCTGGTGGAAAGGTTGAGGTGATATAAGTGCTGGATCAACTTCGTAGCTTGTTTAAAATTCCTGATCTAAAAAGTCGACTCCTGTTTACCTTAGCTATGTTAATAGTGGTACGTTTGGGAAGCCATATTCCATTACCCGGTATAGATAAACAGGCGTTGGCAAATTTATTTGCACAGGGAGGGATACTTGGCTTTTTTGATCTTTTTGCCGGCGGAGCATTAAGTCGTTTTTCCCTATTTGCATTAGGTATTATGCCATATATTAATGCATCAATTATTATGTCATTACTACAATCAGTTGTTCCGTTATTTGAACAGTGGGCAAAAGAAGGACAGGAAGGAAGAAGCAAACTAAATAGCCTTACTCGATATGGAACTGTAGTTCTTGGGTTAATTCAGGCTGTAGGGATAAGTGCTTGGTTAGAAAGTCTGCAAGTATTAATGATTACCGGTATACTGTTTCGTCTTTTATTGGTTATTAGTTTGACAGCCGGAACATGTTTTTTAATGTGGCTTGGTGAACAAATTAGTGACTACGGTATCGGTAACGGGATATCAATCATAATATTTGCTGGAATCGTTGCCAGGATTCCGACAGAAATTATCCAAACCTGGAATTTATTGAGAGTTGGAGAAATAAATATTATTTCCGTTACCGGATTATTGATAGTGGTTGTTTTGGTTATTGCTGGTGTTGTAGCTATCCAGCAAGGGCAAAGGCGTATTCCCGTCCAATATGCTAAGCGCGTTATTGGCCGCAGATTATATGGTGGACAGGGTACTCATATTCCCTTAAGAGTAAATCAAGCTGGTGTTATACCTATTATTTTTTCATCTGCAATTTTGATATTTCCAGGAACCATTGCACAGTTTTTTCAGGGTTCTGCTTTTATGCAAAAGGTATCCCAGGCTCTTTCGCCGGGTAGCCCTCTATATTTAACTTTATATGCAATCTTGATTATTATCTTTACTTTTTTCTATACGGCGATTACTTTTAACCCACAAAATATGGCTGATAATATGAAAAGATATGGCGGATTTATTCCCGGTAGAAGACCAGGAAAAGCAACTGCTATGTATATTGACCGTATTATGACTCGAATTACTCTAAGTGGTGCATTATTTTTGGCAATCATTGCGATTCTGCCAAATATATTAATAGAAGTTACCGGAATTACTACTATTTATTTTGGAGGTACTTCTGTATTGATTATGGTTGGTGTTGCTCTGGAAACAGTACAACAAATTGAATCTCATATGTTAATGCGCCATTATGAGGGATTTATAAAAAAATAACATTGATATAATGACTATGATTTCCATAAATAGTAGGACAAATTGATTTTGCGGGGTATTTTTTATGATTATTATTTTGCTGGGACCTCCTGGTGCAGGCAAAGGAACTATTGCCGAGGAAATAAAGAAAAATATAGATATTCCCATTATAGCTACCGGAGATATTTTACGCAGTGCTATTCAGAACGAAACTGATCTAGGGAAAGAAGCTCGAAGGTACGTTAATTATGGAAAATTAGTTCCCGATCATTTGATTATAAAAATAATAGAAAATAAAATACAACAAGAGGATTGTAAGGATGGTTATATTTTTGATGGATTCCCGAGAACAATTCAGCAGGCGCAATCACTTGATTTACTGAACAAACGATTAGGGAAAAAGATCGATCAGGTATTTTACTTTAAGACATCTTCTAATGTAATTATTGAAAGATTATCATCCAGAAGAGTTTGTAGTAACTGTGGCAATATTTATAACCTTAGTTATAATCCTCCGATGGTTAAAAATAGATGTGATAAATGTGGAGGAAAATTAATTCAAAGGGATGACGATAAAGAAGAGACTATAAAGAAACGATTAGAAGTTTATAACAACGAAACACTACCGCTTGTAAAATATTATTCTGATAAAAAAATATTGACTAAGATCAATGCTGACCAGGAAGTTGAAGAAAGATTTAAAGATGTGTGGGTAAGGTTAAAGGAATTAAACCTTACTGAAAAGAAAGTTTAAATGGTTATTATAAAAACAGATAAGGAAATCAATCACATTAAAAAAAGTTGCCTGTTGACGGCTAATACATTACAATTTATTACCGAAAAAATAAAACCTGGTATTAAAACAAAATATCTGGATCAAATAGCTGAATCCTTTATTTTACGATATGGCGGGAAGCCTTCTTTTAAGGGTTATGGTTCTGAGAGAAATAAATTTCCGGCAGCGATTTGTACCTCAGTTAATGATGAAATTGTTCATGGAATACCAGGTAATAGGGTATTACAAGAAGGAGATATTATTAGTATTGATATAGGGACTAACCTTAATGGATATTATGGGGACAGTGCCACGACAGTTGGAGTAGGAAAAATAAGTAAAGTTGCTGAAAAGTTAATAAAAACAACTAGAAAATCTTTGTTCGCAGGCATAGAAAAGGCAATAAATGGAAATTATATTGGGGATATTTCCAGTGCTGTTCAGGCTGTTGCAGAAAAGAATAAATTTTCTGTAGTTAGAGAATTTGTAGGCCATGGAGTTGGATTAAAAGTCCATGAGGATCCACAAATACCAAACTATGGTAAGCCAAAGACAGGCTTGAAGTTAGAAAAAGGAATGGTGCTCGCGATTGAACCCATGGTTAATCAAGGAGATTATCAAACTATTTGCAGCGAAGATGGCTGGACAGTAAGGACGGAAGATGGTAGTCTATCAGCACACTTTGAGCATACAATTGCTATTTACGAAGATAGGAATGAAATATTGACATTTTTGAATTAACCAAAATTCTAAAATAAAAGTTTTTATTCTTTAATTTAAGAATAGGAGAAATTATGATGGGGAAAGAGAAATATGTAGAAATGAAAGGAAAAGTTACCCAGGCTTTACCTAATGCAACCTTTAAAGTAGAATTAGAAAATGGTTGCGAAATACTGGCTCATATATCTGGAAAAATAAGAATGCATTTTATTCGCATATTGCCTGGGGATAAAGTAAAGGTAGAAATATCTCCATATGACTTAAGTCGGGGCAGGATTATATATCGTTTATAGTTAGATTATGGATAATATAAAGAAAAGATCACAAGAGACTCATCCAGATCTTATAATTAATAATACATATTAAAAAAGTTTTAGGAGAGGGAAAAACCATATGAAAGTTAGATCATCTGTAAAAAAGATTTGTGAAAATTGCAAAGTGATTCGAAGGCATGGAAAAATAATGGTAATATGCAATAATCCTAAACATAAACAGAAACAGGGAAAATAATTAAGGAGGGAGTTTGTTAATATGGCTAGAATTAGTGGAGTTGATTTACCTAAGAATAAGAACATTGATTGTGCTTTGACATATATTTTTGGTATCGGCTATACGTTGTCTCGAAAGATTCTTTCAGAAGCAGGTATCAATTTCGAGACAAAGGTAAAAGACTTGAAAGATGATGAAGTAAATAAAATCAGGGATATTATCGGCAAGAATTATAAGGTTGAAGGTGAACTGAGGAGTCAGAAAACTGCTGATATTAAGAGATTAATGGAAATCGGTTCTTACCGTGGTTTAAGGCATAAGAGAGGGTTGCCCGTAAGAGGACAGAGAACTAGCACAAATGCTAGAACCAGGAAAGGACCAAAAAAAACTGTTGGTGTTAAAAGAAGTAAAACATGAGGAAAAAATGAATGATATATTTATTTTATTTAACGAAAGGAGATAAGAGGATTGGTTGCAAAGAAGCAAACAAGAAAAATTCGGAAGAAAAAAGTTAGAAAGAATATATTAAAAGGAGTTGTCCATATACAATCTACCTTTAATAATACAATTGTAGGAATTTCTGATACAGAAGGAAATATTGTTGCTTGGGCTAGTGCGGGTTCTATTGGAAACAAAGGGAGTAAAAAAAGTACCTCTTTTGCTGCCCAGAGAACAGCTGAAGAAGCCGGCAAGAAAGCAATGGATCAGGGAATGAAAGAAATTGAGGTATATGTAAAAGGCCCCGGTTCAGGTAGGGAAACGGCTATTCGTTCATTGCAGGCAATTGGCCTTAAGATTAACACAATCCGAGATGTAACTCCAATACCCCATAACGGTTGTAGACCTCCCAAACAACGGAGAGTTTAGTAGTGTATGCAAGTAGCATCGTTTTTATTGAAAATATGTCAAATAATTAAATATTAATTAATATATTTATTAGCATTGAACATTGAGAAAATTAAGAAATGAGATAGTTTATCGCAAAAAAGATTATATTAAAAATTATAAAATAAAAAGAAAGAAGAATTTTACCTAAGGAGGTAATTATGGCTAGATATAGGGGGCCTGTTTGTCGACTTTGTCGAAGACAGGAAACTAAGTTATTTTTAAAAGGTGATCGTTGCTATACTGACAAATGTGCAGTAGAAAGAAAAGCAACACCGCCTGGGAAAAGTGCCAAGAGCAGAAGACCAAGAAAATTGTCAAATTATGCTATACAGTTGAAGGAAAAGCAAAAAATGAAAGACATATATGGTTTAATGGAGAAACAATTCAGTAATATATTTGAAAAAGCAGAAAAAAAACACGGAGTAACCGGCGAGAATTTTATCCAATTTCTGGAAAGAAGATTGGACAATGTTGTATTCCGATTAGGTTTTGCTGATTCAAGGGCTAAAGCAAGACAATTAGTTAAGCATTCGCATATTGTAGTAAATGGGAAAAAAGTCAACATTCCTTCATATATGATAGAGATAGATGATACTATTGAAATCAGAGAAAAAAGTCATTCAATTCCGGAATTAAAGGAATTAAAAGAAGGAGAAAAAGAAGTTAATGCACCTTCTTGGCTTGAATTAGATACAAAGAGCTTGAAGGGGAAAGTAGTAAAACTTCCCTCCAAAGAGGATGTTTATCTACCTATTGATGAAAAGTTAGTTGTAGAGTTCTATTCTAGATAAAGAAATCATTTAACACTACCGGAAGGAGAGATAGTCAGTTGTTAGATATTAACGATATTAAAATAAAAATTGAAGATTTAACGGATAGTTACGGACGATTTATCATTGAACCATTAGATAGGGGATATGGTACAACGTTAGGTAATTCTCTGAGAAGAGTTTTGTTGTCCTCTCTTCCTGGTGCTAGCGCAACTGCTATAAGATTCGAAGGAGTTGTTCATGAATTTTCAACTATTCCCGGGGTAAAAGAAGATGTTAATGAAATTATCCTAAATATAAAAGAAATTGTTTTTAAGATGTATGGCAGTGAATCAGAGGTTTTACATTTGAAGGCAAGCGGCAAGAAAGTAGTCAAAGCTGGAGATATTACTCCCAATATTAATGTTGAGGTATTAAACCCAAATCAGAAAATTGCTACTTTAAGTAATGATGGTAAGTTGGATATGGAGATTGTTGTCGAACAGGGCACTGCTTATGTTACCGCACCGGAAAATAAAAAGAAGGACCAGCCCATAAATTTCATAAGTATCGATTCTATGTTTTCACCGGTAATTAGAGTTTCTTATGTTATTGAGAAAGCAAGCTCTGCCCAATTCATGAATTGCGAAAAATTGATTATGGATATCCATACTAATAAAAGCATTCTACCTGATGAAGCACTAAGCAAGGCATCTAATATATTAATAAAATATCTTAAAGTGTTTACAAAATTTTCTCCCGGTGAAATGGAATCAGTTGTTGATCAGATTAATGATGAAGAGAGTGAAAACAATGAACAGAAAAAATTAATGGAAAAGAGCATCGAGGAGCTTGATTTTTCTGTTAGATCATATAACTGTTTGAAAAAATCAAATATTAATACCTTTGGAGAAATTCTCAACAAAACAGAAGAAGAAATTATGGGTATCAAAAATTTAGGTAAAAAATCATTTGAGGAAATCAAAGATAAAGTTAAAGAGTATGGACTTAGTTTAAAGAGGTCTGAGTAACAAAGGAGATGGTCTAATGAGACATAGAAATCTAAAAAGAAAATTAAATGTGGACTCCAGTCATCGAAAGGCATTATTAGCAAATTTAGCCATTTCTATGATTATTAATCGTAAGATTAATACAACATTGCCTAAGGCAAAGGAATTGCAAAAATATTTAGAGAAGATCGTTACAATTGCCAAAGAAGATAACTTTCAATCCAAAAGAAAAGTATTTCAAACAATACAAAATAAGCAGGCTGTAAAACTTCTTTTTGAAGAAATTAGTACCGAGTATAAGGAAAGAGAAGGTGGCTATACCAGGGTTATAAAAACAGGATTCAGAAAGGGCGATGCAGCTCCTATGGCTATTTTGGAGTTTGTAAAATAAAAGTTAAATTAATAGTTAATATTTTATTATTAAGGTTAAATTGTTAGTATATGGGAATTCATATTTACCGACACTTTAACCTTTTTAATTTTTAAAAGAATAAAACAAAGGAATGTCATTGATTAAAATTAATCATATAACTCACACCTATCATAGTGATAGAGAAAATGATATTGTTTCTTTATCTGATATCAATCTAAATATATGCAAAGGCGATTTCATTGCTGTTATCGGTGCCAATGGATCGGGTAAATCTACGTTGGCCAAACATATAAATGGCCTATTGTTACCTACAAAAGGTGATGTTATTGTTGATGGCTGTAATACAAAAGATAGGAAAAAAATATGGGAAATCAGAAAGAAGGTTGGTATGGTTTTCCAGAACCCGGATAATCAGCTGGTGGCCACAACAGTAGAAGATGATATTGCTTTTGGTTTAGAAAATATTGGCATCGATGAACCAGAAATGAAAAAAAGAGTTGAATGGGCTCTGCGTCTTGTTGATATGGCTGATCTCAGGTATAGTGAACCACATATACTTTCGGGTGGTCAAAAGCAAAGAATAGTAATTGCAGGAGCCTTAGCCATGCATACATCTTATTTGATTTTAGATGAACCTACTTCTATGCTGGACCCTAAGGGAAGGAAAGAAGTTCTAGGAATAATCAAAAAATTAAATAGAGATGAGGGTATAACAATTCTTTATATTACCCATATCATGTCTGAGGTTGTGGAATTCAATAAAATTATTGCCCTTGAAAAAGGAGGAATTGTTCTAAACGGAGCTCCCAAGGATATTTTTTTAGATGTAGAAACACTTGATAAATTAAGGTTAGAATTACCTCAAATCACTAAATTAGCAAGGATATTAAATCAAAAGGGTTTGGACATTCCATCAAATATATTAAATGAAGAAGAAATGATTGAAAAATTATGCTTATACACTTAAAAGATGTTTCATATACCTATAATATCAATATGCCTTTCGAAACCAGGGCCATAAAATCAATTAATATACAGATTGATAAAGGTGATTTTGTTGGAATAATCGGACATACCGGTTGCGGGAAAACAACTCTGCTTCAACTATTTAACGGATTATTGGAACCGAGTCAAGGGGGGGTATTAATTGATGGAGTAAACATTCATAGTAAAAAGACCAGGTTAAAAGATATTAGAAAAAGAATTGGATTAACTTTTCAATATCCTGAAAATCAACTTTTTGAAGAAACCGTATTTAAGGAAATTGCTTTTGGTCCTAAGAATTTAGGCGTAAAAGATGAATTGCTGGAAGAAAAGGTGAGAAGTGCATTAGAAATGGTTGAAATGGATTATCTTTCTTATAAGGATCGTTCTCCTTTTACACTTAGTGGTGGAGAAATGCGTAGGGTTGCTATTGCTAGTATTCTGGCCATTGATCCTGAAGTTATCATTTTAGATGAACCAACTGCAAGTCTGGATCCACAGAGTCGATATGGTTTGCTTAATCTAATTCGAGAATTACATCATAAGCATCATAAAACAATTATACTTGTTTCCCATAATATGGAAGTTATTGCCGAGTTAGTTAAAAGAATTTTAGTTATGGAAAAAGGTAAAATAGTGTTGGACGATACTCCGAGAAATATTTTCCAAAATCATGCTGAACAAATTAAAAACATCGGACTTGCATTGCCATCAGTTTCTTATGTCATGCACAGGTTAAAACAAATTGGAAAGCCGGTTAATACAGGAGTATTAACCGTTGAAGAAGCAAGCAACGAAATAATGACTTTAGCGAGGAAGAGAAACCATAGATGAAATTTTTTAGGAATCTAACAATTGGCCAATATATACACAAAGATTCCCTGATTCATAAATTAGATCCAAGAATCAAAATATTATCAACTATTTCTATCATTGTATCAGTATTTTTAATTGGTTCGTGGTTTGGATTTCTAATATTAGGCTTTTATTTGTTTCTAGATATTATACTTTCAAAAGTTCATCCAAAGTTTGTTTTAAAGGGAATAAAGCCTTTACTTTTAATAATTATACTAACTCTGTTGATACATTTTTTTACTACACAGGGAGAAGTAATTTATAAATTGTGGTTTTTAAAAATAACCAGGGAAGGAGTTTCCAGGGGTTTATTTATTGCCGTTCGTCTATTTCTATTAATTATGGCAACTTCCTGGTTAACCCTGACTACTTCTCCAATTGCCTTAACTGATGGAATAGAAAATTTATTGTCAATTTTAAAGTTTACTAAAATACCAGCCCATGAAATTGCTATGATGATGACTATTGCTCTCCGGTTTATCCCAACACTGATGGAAGAGGCGGAAAAAATAATAAAAGCTCAAATGGCTAGAGGGGCAGATTTTGAAAGTGGAAATATAGTAAAAAGAATAAAAAACATGTTGCCTATTATCATTCCATTATTTATCAATGCCTTTCACAGAGCGGATGAATTAGCCACTGCTATGGAGGCAAGATGTTATCGAGGAGGAGAAGGAAGAACGCATTATCGCACACTGGCTATTAAAAGAATTGATCAGATTTTTCTTTTTATTACCTTATTAATTATTGTTGCAGTTTTTATAATCAGCAGTAATATAGTAATTGTTCAGTAGGAAAAATATGAGGGAATTAAAAAATATTAAACTCGTAATTGCTTATGACGGCACAAACTATTTTGGGTGGCAAAAACAACAAAATAAAAGAACTATCCAGGGGATAATTGAAAATACGATAAGTAGAATTACTGGTGATTTAAAAGTAAAAGTAAATGGCTCTGGCAGAACGGATGCGGGTGTTCATGCTTTAGCTCAGGTAGGCAATTTTTTTACCGATTCATCAATTCCTACTGATAAATGGAAGTTTATCTTAAATCATCAACTGCCGAAAGATATAAGAATAAAATATGCCAAAGAAGTTGGCATGAAATTTCATGCCAGATACAGCGCAAAAAGCAAGTTTTACCAATATCTGGTAATGAACAGAAATTATGGGGAAAGTGTGTTTTCTGCTAAACACATTTTTCTAAGGAATTATTACTATTTTGTTAATAAACAATTAGATATTGAGAAAATGAGAAAAGTTGCTGATTATCTTGTTGGATATCATGATTTTACTGCCTTAAGTTGTTTTAACCAAAAAGAAAACCAGCCTACAAAAAATAAAATAAGGAACATCAAGAGAATAGGTATTACCAAGAAAGACCAATTTATTTGTTTTAATTTTGAAGCCAATGCTTTTCTATACAAAATGATTAGAATTATTGTGGGCACATTAATTGATTTTTCAATTAATAATCGTAAACCCGAAGATATATTGGAACTATTGAAGAACGGGGATAATCAAAAAGCTGGAGAGGTAATTCCACCTAATGGACTCTACTTAATAAAAGTTAGGTACAGGTAAATTAATTCAGGCATGTATCAGCTATTTATTTGGAATT
>CAYWJZ010000001.1:8386-11337 GCA_964458635.1 uncultured Atribacterota bacterium | reverse complement strand
CAAACTAAGCCTTATGATAACTTTTCACCCGAAGTCCAAAGCAGGCAATTATATTATTTAAAACTGTTCAGTTAAAATATAAGAAAAAGGTACCCCTCTTTTAGAGGTTCTTAAAGCCACCCGCTAAGCGGGTGCGATATTTACTATATTAATTAACAAGGGGCAGCAGCAGGAGGAAAAATTTGAAAACATTTAGGGAAAATAAAGACAATATTCAGAGAAACTGGTATTTATTCAATGCAGATGGCAAGATCCTGGGAAGACTGGCAACTGAAATAGCATCTATTCTTAGGGGTAAAAACAAAGTGTTTTTTGACCAATCTCAGGATTTAGGAGATTACGTTATTGTTATTAATGCAGAGAAAGTTAAGGTTACTGGGAAGAAACAGGAGCAAAAATTATATAGGCGTCATTCGGGTTATCCCGGGTCATTAAGAGAGATTCCTTATAAAGTAGTGATTGAAAAAAAACCAGAAATGATTATTGAAAAAGCAGTTAAAGGTATGTTACCTAATAATAAACTAAGCCGTGCAATGATTAAAAAATTAAAAGTTTATCGTGGGGAAAAACATCCACATAATGCACAACAAATTGAAGTAGTGAAATAACTAAGAAGGAGGTGTAATACTTGACAGTCAATCGATTTTATGGAACTGGAAGAAGAAAAACATCTATTGCTAAGGTTTGGATATATCCTGGAAAAGGGAATATTGCAATAAATAACAAACCTCACAACCATTATTTTGTTAATTCATCCGAAAGACTAACAGTTGAAGAACCATTACGGTTAGCTGAAAAAATGGAAGAAGTGGATGTAAATGTCAGGGTTTCCGGAGGCGGAACAACCGGACAGTCCGGAGCAGTTAGGCATGGAATTGCAAGAGCATTAGTCGAATATGATCATACATTAAGATCAATTTTGAAGAAAGAAAAAATGCTGGAGAGAGATGCTAGAATGAAGGAAAGGAAAAAATATGGCCAGAAAGGGGCAAGGGCAAATTATCAATTTTCCAAACGCTAATTTACAAATTGCTCTTGTTTTAATACTGTTGTTATTATTTATTGTTATTTATAAGAAATTAGCCATCATAAAAGATTTTGGATAAAATTATTTTGTGATGGTTTTTTTATTTAACCATTACCACCTTTTAAAAGGTGGTAATGGTTAAATAAAGTGGTTTTACCAGAAAGATTACAGATATGGCATTAACTATTGTTTACCTGAAGTCCTGAGACTTCTTAAAGTATCCGCTATGCGGGTGTGGTGTTTACTTTAAATTGAACCAAAGAGTTAACTAATTATGGCTTTAAATATTTCTATTTTAGATATTCTAGATATTATTATTATTTCTATTGTCTTATATAACGTTTTGTTATTAATCAAAGACACTCCTGCTGTCCAAATTATCAAAGGTTTAGTTATACTTTTTATATTTTCTTTTATTTCAAATTGGATTGGCTTAAGAACTATTAATTGGCTTATTAAAGGGTTAATGGCTATGCTTGTAGTGGCAATTCCCATTATATTTCAGCCCGAATTAAGACGCTTGCTTTTAAAAATGGGCAGAGGCGGATTTTTCTTTAATTTACCATTATTTCCGCAGGAAGAAGAAAGTAAAAAATGGGAAGAGCTAATTAATGGTATAGTCATGGTTGCACCGATGCTATCTGCGGAAAAAATTGGCGCCTTGATAGTCTTGGAAAGAGAAGTTGGACTTCAAGATACTTTGGAAACGGGAATTACCCTAAACAGTGAATATTCTTCAGAATTACTTTATTCTATTTTTCTCCCCAATTCACCATTACATGATGGTGCAGTAATTATTAGAAAAAACTGTATTGCTGGTGCTAATTGTATATTACCCTTAACCAAGAGAAATGATATCAAGAAATCATTAGGCACTCGTCATCGAGCAGCAATTGGCTTAAGCGAAATAACCGATGCCCTGATAATAGTAGTATCAGAAGAAAAAGGTACTATTTCTGTGGCTATTGACGGCAGATTGACTAGGCCATTAAAACCTCAGCAATTGAAAAAATTTTTACAAAATTTATATCGTCCAAAAACATTAGGTATTTTTGATATGATTAAAAAAGGCAAGTAAAAAGATGATTGAAATAAAAAAATGGCTATTTAATAACCTTGAAATTAAGTTATTGGCTCTTATTATGGCAATTATATTATGGTTTTATATCTCCAGTGAATATAATATATCTGGAGAAAGGTACTATGATATAGAAATAAGACCTATCAATCTGGGAAAAAATCTATCGATTAAAGAGATAAGAGAGAAAGTAAGTGTTGGTATTAAAGGACCGAAAAATATTTTAGAGAACATTTCCTCACAAAAAATCATTGGTACAATCGATTTAGGAAATATTAAAGAAGCTGGTGAATACCAATTAAGTGTTAATGTTATAGTACCAAAAAATACTGATATTGTTAAAATTATTCCTAACGAAGTACCTATTGTGCTTGAGGAAATTAAAAAAAGAGAATTTGTAGTTGAATATAATTTAATTGGCCTGCCACAAAAAGGATATTCATTAAAAGGTGAACCGGAAATAGTGCCTCCCGAGGTTTTGATTACTGGCCCGGATTCATTACTAAATGAAATTGGACAGGTAAAAATAGATATAGACATCTCATCTATCAGTAAAAATATTCAAAGAGAAAAACAGATTATAGTTTACAATAAGGATGGCTCTGCAATTGATAATATTAAAATTCAACCGGAAAAAGTACTAGTGTTGGTAGAGATTGATGAAGGATATCCAGAAAAAATCTTGCCTGTTAAACCCAGGATTATTGGTAAACCGGCTCCGGGATATTTTGTTTCCAAAATTGAGGCTAATCCTGACCAATTAGAGATTTACGGAAATTATTCCAAAATATTAAATATGGATTTTCTGGAAACAATACCTATTGATGTAAATGGAATTTCCAAAAC
>CAYWJZ010000001.1:2728-8286 GCA_964458635.1 uncultured Atribacterota bacterium | reverse complement strand
GTAGCATTTAATCTTGGTCGAGCTGTTGGTTATTATTATCAAAATATAAAAGAAAAAACTATCCTAATCGGTAAAGATACCAGACTTTCTGGAGATATGTTAGAAGAAGCCCTTACTGCTGGCCTATGTTCTAGTGGAATAAATGTTATAAAAGCTGGAGTTATAACAACCCCAGCTGTGGCCTATTTAACGAAATATTGCAAAGCAAATATGGGAGTTATAATCTCAGCATCACATAATCCTTATCAGGATAATGGCATTAAATTTTTTCAAGCAAATGGATTCAAGCTTGAGAATAAACAGGAAATTGAAATAGAGGATATTCTTGTTAAAGAAAAATACAAAAAACTTCATATACCAGGTGAAATGATTGGGAAAGTAGTTAACTTAAAAGAGGCTAAAAGTATTTATATTAAATATATAATTAATTCCATCCCCAAAAATTTAAAGAAATTGAACCAAAAAATAATATTAGATTGTGCCAATGGTTCAGCCGGCGAGATTATTGAAGAATTATTTGAGTATCTTATTATAAATTATAAAATTATCAACAATAAACCTAATGGGTTCAATATCAATCAGGAATGTGGCTCAACTTCTTTGAATTGCCTTCAGACTAAAGTGCTGGAAGAGAATGCTGATTTAGGCTTTGCTTATGACGGGGATGCGGATAGGGTATTGATAGTTGATGAAAAAGGAAAGTTAGTAGATGGAGACCAGATGATGGTCATTTATGCCAATGCTTTTATCAAAGAAGGCAAATTGGGTAATAATAAAATTGTGGCTACCTATATGAGTAACTTAGGGTTTGATAAAGCCATAAGTGAATTGGGTGGCAAGGTGATTAGAACAGATATAGGAGATAAATTTGTGCTTAGAAAAATGTTAGAAGAGAATGCATTTTTAGGAGGTGAACAATCAGGTCATATTATATTTTTAAAACATAGCCCTAATGGTGACGGCATAGTAAGTACTTTTAAACTATTGGATGCAATAGAACATACCGGGGAAAAAGTATCAATTCAAGCAGCACGCATGAATAAGTACCATCAAAGATTACTCAATTATAGAGTTGGGATCAATAGGGCAGATTTTTTGCAAAATCCACAGTTTTTATCAATAGCAGAAGAAATGCAAAAAAGTTTTATGGGCATAGGCAGAGTGATGATAAGACCGTCTGGTACGGAAAGAAAAATTAGAATATTACTGGAAAGTATAGATAAAGAGATTGTCAATAAATGGGAGCAAAAGTTGCATAATTTTTTCCAAGAGATTAATAATAAATTATCATCCCGATAAAATAAAAACATTTCAGCATATGCTATAATTGGTAAAGTAAGATTCTATTTAATTATAGGAGGTGTTGATGATTTTTTAAAAATAAAAAATAAATATCAACTAATAGCGCCTGAACTTGATTGACACTTTAACTAATCATCTTCTATATAAAGTCAATCAAGTTGACGAGGTAGGAGAATATCGAATATTTCGGCGGATACTCCTGGGCTGGCCATTCCTAAGGTAATTAACAAAACTTACAAGCGATTGTAAGGACAAACGATTACCAGGCTATCATTGATCCTTAAATTGATGTAATTGTAAATATTGCTTAATTGCCCCCCATTAAACTCCAATTATATTCGACTTGGAATAAATATCCGGATTAATAAAGCTAAACCTCTTTTAGAGGATTTAAAACCACCCGCTTTGCGGGTGCGATTATTATTAAAATGAAAGGAAATAATATGTGTGGAATAATTGGGTATATAGGAGATAAACAAGTTTTGCCTATTCTTATTGAGGGATTAAAAAAATTAGAATACAGAGGTTATGACTCAGCCGGTGTAGCAATAATGAATAAGGAAAAACAGATTGAAATTAAAAAATGTAAAGGAAAAATAAAATATCTTGAAAATTCACTAAAGGAAAAAGATTTAAAAGGTTTTATGGGTTTGGGACATACTCGATGGGCTACTCATGGAAAACCTAATGACAGAAATGCTCATCCCCATTTTTCCAGTGATTGTGAGACAGTGGTTGTCCATAACGGTATTATTGAAAACTATTTGCCAATTAAAGAAAAATTAATATCAAAAGGTTATAATTTTTTATCTGAAACAGATACGGAGGTATTACCTCATCTTATACAAAGTAATTATCAGGACAATCTGACTGAAGCCGTTAGAAAATCTTTAAAATCGGTTAGTGGCTCCTTTGCTTTAGGGGTAATGTCTAGCAGAGAACCAAACAAAATCGTTGTTTCTAGGAGTGGAAGCCCCTTAGTTATAGGAATTGCAGAACATGAGATGTATATTGCCTCTGATATTCCAGCTTTGCTAAAATACACCAGAAAAGTGATTTTTTTGGCAGAAAACGAGATTGCCACAATAGAAAAGGACAAAGTTCACATTACTGATCTGGATGGAAAAGAAATAAGTAAAGAAGTTGTTTATATTGATTGGAATGCAGAAATGGCAGATAAGAATGGTTATAAACATTTTATGATAAAAGAGATTTCCCAACAACCAATGGTTTTAAGAAAAAATTTAGAAAAATATATAAAATCAGGGAAGGTATCTATTTCTAAATACTTACAAAAAGACACTTTTAATTCCATAGATAAAATCCACATTATTGCCTGTGGGACAGCTTATTATGCAGCTCTGATAGGGAAATATAGCATTGAAAAATTGTCCAAAATACCAGTTGAAGTTGATTATGCTTCTGAATTCCGGTATCGTACACAATTGCTGGATAAAAAATCATTAGGTATTGTTATCTCACAATCTGGTGAAACTGCAGATACTATAGCAGCCATGCGTTCCTGTCAGAATCAGGTTAATTCAGTTCTAGCTATTGTAAATGTTAAAGGTAGTACCATTAGTCGAGAAGCTGATCAAGTGATGTATATTCACGCTGGACCGGAGATTGGAGTTGCATCAACAAAAGCCTTTATTGGGCAAATTGTTTCACTATATTTGTTAGCAATATCTTTGGGGAAAGTCAAAAAACAACTTTCTGTTGAACAGGAAAGAGAATTTGTCCTGGAAATGATGAAGTTGCCTCACCAAATTGAAATAATTCTTAATCAAGATGACATTATCAGAGAAATTGCATCTCAATTTTGCAAATATAAACATTTTTTGTTTTTAGGTAGAGATATTAATTTTCCCATAGTTTTGGAAGGTGCCTTAAAATTAAAAGAAATTTCTTATATTCATGCAGAGGCTTATCCTGCGGGAGAGATGAAGCATGGCCCCATTGCCTTACTTGATAGTAATTTTCCTGTTGTTGCCACTATCTTAAAAGACCATGTATATAATAAAATGGTTAATAACATTAAGGAAGTTATTGCCAGGGATGCTCGAGTAATAGCAATTGCTTCTGAGGGAGATGATCAAATCAAGGATATAGCTGAAAAGGTGATATATATTCCCAATACTCAACCTATCCTATATCCTTTATTATCAGTAGTGCCTCTTCAGTTATTGGCCTATCATATAGCAGATATATTAGGTAAAGATGTTGATAAACCCAGGAACTTGGCAAAAAGCGTTACAGTAGAATAAAAAAGCAGCAAGTTTCGTGAATCGAGTATTGAGTCAAATCAGCTGTTTTCATCTATATACCCGATAAACGACACTGTATTTGGGTTAAATACCCGATAATTGCTAATAATTATGAAATGATTGGAAATAGAAAATGTTTTTAAGTAAATTAATTGCCCTTTTTATACTTGTTCCGATTGCTGAACTTTATATTTTATTGGAAATTGGAAGAAGGATTGGTGTATATTTAACAATAGGAATTGTTATTGTTACTGGTATTGCTGGAGCATATTTAGTAAAACATCAAGGATTTAATGTATTATACAAAATCAAAAACCAAATGAATGAGGGAATTCTGCCAACAGACAGTTTGTTAGAGGGATTATTAATACTTATAGGTGGTATTTTTTTGGCAACGCCAGGCATAATTACTGATATCATTGGGTTTCTATTAATTATTCCACAAAGTCGTTCTATCGTTTTTGAATATCTGAAGAAGTGGTTAATGCTAAAAATTAGGAAACATGATATCTATTACTCACGAAATTATTTCGAGTAAATGAGTATTTAAGTAATATAATAATTTTTTTGTATCTTATGATATCAGCATTTTCTTATAGATAGATAATAATGGAAAATGATTGTTGAATTTATACTTTCATTCTTGTAAACTTAAAAATAGAATTTTTATTTAACCATAAAAACCAGCTTCTTTGAAGGTGGTAATGGTTAAATAAATTTGTTTTACTATAAAGGCAAAGATGTGGTAACTGAAACATTTTTTCCCGAACTCCTAAATAGAGGTAATATTAATATTGCTTGGATGGACTTGGTAAAAGCAGAAAAGATAGCCAATTTTAGAGACTTCTTAAAGCCACCCGCTACCCGGGTGCAATATTTACTTGTACTTACTTTGCAAATCTTTTTCGGAGTAATAAAAATCATGAAGATAGTAATCGTCGGGGCTGGGCCAGTTGGCTGTTTCACAGCTAAATTATTAAAAGAGAATGGTTACAATAAAACAGTAATCTTAGAAGAACACACTACTGTAGGACAGCCTGTGCAATGTGCCGGAATTGTCTCAAAAAATCTCATTCACCTATTGCAATCCTATATTTCAGATGAGTCCATCTTAAATCAAATTAATGGTTTCAATATATTTTATCCCGGAGTAAAGAACTTTTTTATCAATATACCCAAAGTCGCAGTCATAATTGATCGGGAAAAATTTGATCAGAGTATCGCCAGGGATTTGAATATAGAATATAACCAGAGAGTTTCTTCAATAATTAAAAAAAGCAATCGCTATCATGTAAAAACGACCAATGGAAATAATTATGAAGCTGATATTTTAATTGGAGCCGACGGACCCGATTCACTCGTGCGCAGATTTTTACTAAAAAATTACCGTAATAATGAAGATGATAATAGAGATATTAAAACTAAGTATTATTATGGTATGCAATACCAAATACAGTTACGTGAGTATTATCAGTTTTTTTCAAATGATATGGTACAAGTATTCTTTGAAGATGATACTCCTTTTTTTATCTGGATGATTCCGGAGAATAGAGTGGGATTGCGGTTGGGTATAATTTCTAATTATGGTAAGAAAATATTAAATAGTTTCATGATTAATAAAAACAGTCAAGGTGATATCATGGATGTTATTACCGGGAAAATACCTATAGGTTTGATACCAACCTACTATGAGAATATTGCATTAGTTGGGGATGCAGCTTGCCAGATAAAACCATTGACTGGTGGAGGCCTATCTTATGGGATTCAATCTGCCCAGATGTTAGTTAATTGCCTTAAGGGACAACAATTAGACAAATATGACAAGACTTGGAAAAGACGATTTGGCCGAGAGATAAAGTTTGGTTTAAGAGCAAGAAAAATATATGAGAATTTAGATAGCACACAGAGAAAGAAAGTATTTAATTTATTTAGGGATAATACTCACCTTATCGAGGAAGTGGTTAATTTTGATCACCATTCTGATATATT
>CAYWJZ010000001.1:0-2628 GCA_964458635.1 uncultured Atribacterota bacterium | reverse complement strand
CATATTAAACCTTCCGGAAGGGGAGAACTGGAAATAACCGATGCTATCCAATGGCTGATAGATAACCACTATATAATTGAAGCAGAAGTGATAGAAGGATGGTGGAAAGATACCGGTAAACCTGAAGATATCATTGAGGCAAATCGATTAATACTGGAAGACATACATCGAGATTTAAATGAGGGAAAAATAGATGATAAATCAAAGGTATTTGGTAGAATTAATCTGGCTAAAGGGGTAGAAATTACTAATTCCACAATCCTGGGACCGGTGATTATCGGTGAAAATGTAAAAATTATAAATTCTTATGTTGGACCTTTTACTTCTTTGTCTAATGGGGTCGAAGTTATTGATAGTGAGGTGGAGTATAGTGTTATCATGGCCAATACCCATATTAATAGTATTAAATGCCGCATGCAGAATTGTTTGATAGGAAAAGATGTACATATTTATCGTTCAAGTGAAATGCCACGAGTTCATGAGTTTATCCTGGCTGATGATAGTAGTGTCAGGTTAATTTGATTTAAGCTAACTTAAGCATAACTGATATGCTTTTTATATTGTGAATCTCAAAAAGAAGCACCTATCTGAGCATAAAATTGGAATGGGGAAGGCTTGGAAAATGCCTTTCCTGCTCCAATAGTAATTAAAAATGTATTATCATATCTCAGCTTAAATTTTAGATTAATTTCAGCACCCAAAGAAGCATTTATTTCTTCGAATGGATGTTGTAAATGGTTATCCCAAGCATGTCCAATATCTGCAAACATTGTTCCCGATATTCTTTCTAAAAAGATAGAAGACCAATCAAAGCCGATTTTTTGTTCTACTGTTTTGATTGGAAAACGATATTCCATACTGGTCAACAAAAGACGATTTCCGCTGAAAGATGAAGGGGGAAACCCCCGTAATGGAAAAGAAACTGAATCGAAGGAACTTAATTGTGTATGAGACTTATTTCCACCTAATTGAAATTGTTCTTTTTTATCCAAATTATCTGAAGATTTACCAGCAACTAGACGGAATGCCAAACCTTTATTTTTTTGGGAAATCGGTAAGTATTTTCTGCCATCAAAGAGTATTTTATTAAATGTTTCATCACTGCCAATTTTTTTGTTAGCATGTTGATAACTTAAAGAGAAGGCTTTCCCAATTTCCGGTCCAATAGAGCTCTGGTATTGTTCGGTATCATCATAACTATATCTGAGAATTAAAGAATTAATTTTTCTTTTAGCAGGTTCCAAAATATTGTTCTTCTTATCATCTGTTATATACCACTCATTTTGAAAGCCAAGTGAAAAATATTTATGGAAATACCGAGCTGAATCTTGTTGAGAAGTATATCCTTCATCGGAAAGGTTTATAGAGGCTTTTAATTTAGAGGAAAAAGATCTTTCACCCTCCAGGGATAAAGAAAATATTGGTTTATGAGTATAATCAATAAATTGAAGGTCATAATAGAGAGATTGGTTTAAAATTCCCCGGGCAATGGTAAAGGGAAATGAGTAAAATTGCAGTTTATCCTGTGCCAGGCTGGAAAATCCTATATAGAGATCATTTGAAGTTAATGATAAATATGGAGTCCAGTAAGTAGGCCATATACTGTCTAGGGGCGAATAGTCCAACAGAAGACCGTTCTCTGTTTCATTCTCAATCTCATCTTGTTGCAGCTCCTGAAACAGAGAACCGTCCTCTGTTGGAGCTGTTGGAGACACGGGATGCCACAACAATTGATCAGTATCGGCAAGGTGAAGCTCGTATCCTGAAGCATGATACTGAATGAAAGCAATTTCTTTCCCATCTGGGGAAACTGCCGGTTCAAAGGCACCACTGACTATATTGGTTAGACGAAAAAACTGCTTATCTTTTATATCGTAAGCATAAAGATTAAAAATCCCGCTTCGGTCTGAAGAAAAATAAAGGTATTGGCCATTAGGTGACCAGTAGGGGCTAATGTTTGTATATCTATCTTGAGTAATTGGTTTCATAGAAAGCACCCGGCTATTATTATCAAGAGTTAATACATAAATGTCTTGATAGCCTTCTTTCCACAATGAAAAAGCAATTTTATCACCCTGCGGAGACCAGGTTGGTTGAGATATTTGTGTGCCATCGTCAAAATTAGTCAGATAAAGAATATCTGCTTCCCCCAACAGGGGACGGTTCTCTGTTTCATCAGAAAACAGAGAACCGTCCCCTGTTGGGGGAAGGGAAAAAAGTACTAGATTGTTATTTCCAGCCTGATTTATTACTGCCGCAATTTTATTTTGCGAAAAGCTCGGACACCAAGCAGGATCCTTGATACGCATGCCTTCTGATATGCGAATTTGTTGGCCGTTTTTTAGATTAAATAAGAACAAGTCATAATAATTGTAATACTGCTCATATTGAGTTAATTTGCTATATATTAGGTATTGTCGGTCAGTTGAAACACTGTAAGAAGTCCCGTGACCAGGGGTTCTTTTAATGAGGATATTTTCATTTTCGGTTTTGGTATTATATGCCCGAATTGTTGGGTAAAGGTCAGGAGTAGTTACTTTATAGAGCAAGGTAGTAGATTGCGTATTCGAACTTGGTAACCACATTGGATTATCAACCCAATATTGATGGTTAGTCAGTTGCTGTGAT